>JBDRWH010000010.1:0-22962 GCA_039802325.1 Caldifarciminota bacterium | reverse complement strand
GGCGACATGCTGGAGTTAGGCGAGGAATCTGAAAAATATCATAAAGAGATTGGTGAGTATGCACGGGCACATTGTGATTATCTGATTGCCTTTGGAAAAGAATCAGAATCATATGGGGGCATGCATTTTGAAGATAAGGATGTACTTATACGCCATTTGTGTAAGATTTTGAGAGGTGATGAGGTGATACTTGTGAAGGCTTCAAGAGCAATGAAATTTGAAGAAATTGTCAGGAAACTTTTGAGGAGGTTATAGGTGCTATATTTGCTTTTTTATCCTTTGAAAGATATTTTTGGTCCTTTCCGATTGTTTGGATATATTACCTTTCGTGCAGCCTATGCAGCAGTGCTGGCAATATTGATTGTCCTTTTGATCGGCAAGTGGTTCACAGATTTTTTGAAACAGAAATCCATTACTCAGAAAATTAGAGAAGAAGTTCCCCAACAACACAAGGTAAAAGAAGGGACACCTTCTATGGGTGGACTGCTTATTCTTACCGCACTTCTCGTTTCAACATTGCTGTTTGCCGATCTGACTAACCCTAATATTATCATATTGATTATTGCTACGCTCTGGTTTGGCAGCCTGGGATTTATTGATGATTACATTAAGATTTTCAGGAAAAAACCGAGGGGATTATCAATAAAAAGCAAACTTTTGTTTCAAACAATTTTCGGACTTGGGATCGGTATTTATCTATATTTTTATGGACCGGAAAGCTTCACGACAAAGACAAATTTTATATTCTTAAAGAACTATGTAATAAATTTTGGAATTTTGTATCCATTGTTTGTTGCCTTTGTAACGGTGGGTGCATCTAATGGTGTTAATCTGACCGATGGTCTGGACGGCCTGGCTACGGGATTGTTAGGTATCAGTGCCCTGGCATATGCAGCACTATCGTATGCGAGCGGTCACAGCGGTATCAGTCACTATCTGAATATTATTTTTATCAAGAATGGGGGCGAGGTGACTGTTTTCTGTGCAGCATTGGTAGGTGCTGCATTGGGATTCTTATGGTTTAATGCTTTTCCTGCTCAAATTTTTATGGGCGATACAGGGTCATTGAGTTTAGGAGCGATTTTAGGTACGGTCGCAATTATTATTAAACATGAATTCCTTCTTGTTTTCATTGGCGGTGTGTTTGTGGTTGAAGTGATATCCGTTGTTCTACAAATCATGTATTTTCGCAGGACAAAAGGTAAGAGGTTATTTTTGATGGCGCCGCTTCATCATCACTATGAATTGAAAGGACTGGCAGAACCGAAGATTGTGGTGCGTTTCTGGATAGTTGGATTAATATTTTTAATGATTGCATTATCTACACTAAAAATAAGATGAAGATACTACTCTTGGGATTGGGGCGTGCGAATATATACGTTGCAAGATATCTGCTGGAAAAGGGTCATGACATCTATCTCTTTGAAGAAAATATGAGGGGTCTAAATGATGAGGCAAGAAAACTCTTAAGAGAAGGGAATATCAAAAAATACAGGGATATTGAATACGATCTTGCGATATGTTCCCCAGGATTTCCTGAATCAAAACCTATTATTGAACATATTCGCAAATCGGGCACTGAACTGATTGATGAAACAGAATTTACCTTTTCAAACATACATGATCCACAGGTAGTTGCTGTGACAGGAACGAATGGCAAGAGTACCACAGCAGCCCTTATCAGCAGTATTCTTGAGAATGCAGGGATAAGGAATTTTCTCGGTGGAAACATTGCACCGGGTCAGCCGTTCTCTTCAGTTCTATTTCAGAAACCTTATACTTATTATATCCTTGAAATGTCATCTTTTCAATTGAGTCGGATTAAGAAATTTCATCCACGGATCGCGGTTTTGACAAATATTTCTCCTGACCACCTTAATTGGCATCAGAACTTGAATCAATATATTTCTGCGAAGAAAAGGATTTTTACAAATCAAACAGTTGAAGATTATGCAGTGATAAACTTTGAGGACGAAAATGTGCGTTCAGCAGTAAAAGATGTTGAAGCCCGAATCATATATTTTGGGCAGAAATGCAAGGAAGGCGCCTGGTTGAATGGTCGTCTACATTTTCAAAATGATGAGATAATTTCGCGAGATGAGATTCCGTTACCTGGTTATCATAATCAATTGAATGCTCTTGCTGCAATTGCCGTGGCAAAGATACTGCAGATTTCTAATCAGTGCATAAGAGGTGGTATAAGAAATTTCAAATCCCTACCTCACCGCTTGGAAGACATTGGAATAATTGATGGTATCCGCTATGTTAACAATTCTATGAGTACAAATGAGGCATCTGCCATAGCCTCATTTAAAGCTCTGCCCGGTAATAAGATCGTAATTGTCGGCGGTCGGGAAAAAGGTGATCGCTGTGAGAACTATCTGAGATTATTGATAGGTGAAGCAAAGGCGATTGTAATTCTTGGTGAAAATGCAAAACGCATTGCCATGTTTCTGGAAGAAAATAAATACAATAATTATGTTGTTGTCCAGGATATGAACGAAGCGATAGTTGAAGCGAAGAAATTTGCCAATGCGGGTGACACCATAATGCTAAATCCAGGATTTGCCTCATTCGGCAACTTTCGGGATTTTCAAGAAAGAGGAGATGCGTTCAAACATGGTGTACTCAAGTATTGATAGGACACTTATCATTGTGGTTTTCATTTTGTTGATACTCGGTTCAGTTTTTGTATTTTCTTCATCTTATTATCAGGCAATGCGTGAAGGCGAAAACTCATGGTACTATCTGTTAGGTCACATAAAGAGAGTGGCTATTGCGATCATTTTTTTCTTCATTGGTCTCTTTGTGCCCTTTGAAAAAATGAGAAAATTGATCTTACCGGCGTTCTTCTTGTTATTAATTATGCTGATTTTCACCCTTATCATGGGAAGAATGCAATATGGTGCAAGAAGGAGTTTGTTGATTTCATCATTTGGAGTTCAGATTTCAGAGTTTGTGCGGATATGGATTATTTTCTTCCTCGCTAACTTTTTTGTAAATCATCCAGATACTGCGGGCAGTAAGATGGGTGTTGCCATTGCAACCTTTCTACCGCTTACATTAATCATTCTGGTGGCAGTACAACCATCAATTTCAGTTGCGATAATTTCATTTGTTGCATTGCTGAGTATGTTGCTTTATAGCGAAGTAAAAATGAGGGTTTTGACTCCAGTTTTTGCTCTGGGCATATTACTCTTCATTATTGCGGTAGCATTTTTCCCTCATGTGCGTATGCGGTTATTCAGTTTTATTACACATCCCACCTATCAGGTACAGCAATCACTTATTGCAATCGGTGGGGGTGGTCCGTTTGGTAGAGGACTTGGTGCAGGTGTTCAAAAATTTCTGTTTCTACCGCGTATTCATAACGACTTTATTTTTGCACATATCGCTGAAGAAACAGGTTTTATTGGCAGTTTGATAGTTTTTGTATTATACTGGGAGATTTTTCTACGGGGATTGTCCATTGCTCAAGCAGTCAATGAAGAATTTCCAAGGTTAATTGTTCTTGGTTTGAATATGACAATATTTGTGATCTTCTTGATTCATGTTGGAGTAAGTATTGGATTACTGCCACCAACAGGAATTCCTTTACCATTCATATCCTATGGCGGATGGTCACTCTGTGCCAATTCACTTGCAATTGGAATTATACTACAGATTTCAAGGCTGAGGTAGAGATGGGTAGATTTCTAATAATAATCTCGGGCATTGGCACGGGTGGCCATTATTTTCCAGCAGTAGTTGTTGCCAAGGAATTCGTTGATTTGAATTATGAGACTGTTTTCCTTGTGCGCCATGGATTTCCAGAAGAGGAAATTGCTAAAAGATATCAATTGAAAACATTTGCAATAAATCCCAAACCTTACTATGGTAAATCGTTAGTTAATAAAATCATGTCGTTGTCAAAGGTGATCGAATCAGTCTTGAAATTGAACAGGATAACCAAAAATAGCATTGGAATTTCATTTGGTGGTTTTGGTTCATTGCCTTTGATCATATCGTGTATGATAAACCGAAGGCCATTTTATCTTTTTGAACCGAATCGTATCCCTGGTAGAACGACAAAGCTGTTTTGTCGTCGCGCCCGGAAGATTTTTCTTGGCATGCCCTGCGGGATAGAAATGCCTGGCAACATATTAGTTACTGGCATCCCGGTAAGAGATGAGTTCAAAAGGGTTGTTCATCTCAAATCTGACACAAAAACGAAAACTATTCTGATTTTAGGGGGTAGTCAAGGTGCCAGGAAATTGAATGAATTAGCAATTAAACTGCAGAAAGTCATGCCTCATGACTTCAGAATAATAATAGTCAGTGGCAGAAGGGATTTTGAGTGGGTGAACGAAAAGAAAGATAGTCGTACAGAAGTTATCCCGTTTACTACTGAACCCTGGAAACATATTTCCGAAGCAGACGTTGTTATTTCGCGTGCTGGTGCATTGAGCGGTTATGAACTTTTGATAATGCAGAAACCAGTTTTGTTTGTTCCTTTCCCTTATGCTGTGGATAACCATCAATTTCATAATGCACTTTACTTTAAGCAGATGCCCAATGTGAAGATGGAACTCGAACAGAATTTGAATGAGACACTTCTTTGTGAAAAGATTATGGAATTGATACGCAGTAGAGAAATTGCGAGCAAAGGAAAGTATCAAGTGATTGCAAATGCGGAAAAAATAATAGTAAAAACCGTGATTACAGAGCAAATATGAATAAACTATTGGGACGAACAGCTAATATACACTTCGTTGGCATTGGCGGGATCGGTATGAGTGGATTAGCATTAGTTTTTAAAAATCTGGGTTTTGAAATATCCGGTTCAGACATAAGACGTTCAACGATTACTGATAATTTGAAGAAAGCAGGAATAAAAGTAAAATACAGGCATAAGAAAGAAAATGTGAAAGGCAAGGATGTTATTATCTATTCAACTGCGGTGAAAGATGATAATTGCGAAATTGCAGAGGCAAAGAGACTTGGTATACCAGTAATTCACAGGAGCGAATTACTGGCTGAACTAACGCGCATCAAGAATTCAATATGCATTTCTGGGACGCACGGTAAAACTACTACTTCATCAATGGTTGGTGAAGTTTTGCATAAAGGTCGACTGGAGCCAATGACGATTGTCGGGGGCATTGTAATGAAGAGTGGTAGTCAGGCAAGGTATGGTAGTGGTGATTATTTAGTGTGTGAGGCAGATGAATCAGACAAGTCGTTTTTGAGACTTTTGCCGTCGTATGCAGTCATTACTAATATTGAGCCTGAGCATCTGGACTACTACAAAGACCTGCGAGAAATTGAAGACAATTTTGTACATTTTGCGAACCATGTTCCTTTTTGGGGATGCGTATTTCTTGGTGTTGACTCATCCAGCAGTTTGAGCATTAAGAATCGCATTAGGAAGAGAATAGTAACCTACGGGTTTAACGAATGTGCACAATTGAGAGCATATGACATAGAGCGAAAAAACTTCGGTTCAAGATTTTCCGTGTCCTGGAATGGTAAAATAATTGGCAAGTTTGAGCTAAGTGTTCCGGGTAGGCATAATGTTGCTAATAGTCTGGCGGCTATCAGTGTAGGGTTAGAGTTGGGTGTTCCAATAAATATGATCAGAAAGGCATTGCATGATTTCAAAGGTGTCCACCGGAGAATAGAATATCACGGAACCATTAACGGAGCAATGATTTTTGAAGATTATGGACATCATCCAACAGAAATTAGTGTTACTTTACAGACAATAAAAGAATATTTCCCTGGCAGGCGAATAATCGCAGTGTTCCAGCCACACCGTTATACAAGGACATATCATCTTTTTGATGAATTCAGCAGGTCATTCATGTTTGCAAATATAATCATTGTAACGGATATCTATCCTGCCCACGAAATTCCTATACCAGGTATAAATGGAGAGGCTCTGAGCCGGAGGATTAGAAAGGAACAGGACAATGTATTTTATATCAAATCATTTTCAGAGATAATCAACTTTTTGCAGAAAACTATGCGATCGAATGATATTATTATTATTCAAGGGGCCGGCGATATAAATAGGATTGTACCGAGATTATTTGAGGAGCTAAGATGAGAAATATTTTTAAGGGAATAAGTGGCATTAAGGTCTTGGCTCATGAATCATTGAAAAAACACACCTCTTTCAGAATCGGGGGTAAGGCAAAGTATTTTGTAAAGATTTATCATCACAAGGCTCTATTAGAAGTAATGAGGGTTATTAAGAAAAATAGCTTGAAATATTTGATCATTGGCGCAGGAACCAATATTCTTTTCCGCGATCAGGGATTTGATGGTGCGGTTTTAAAACTGATGGGTGAGTTCAGGAAGGTAAAAAATTGCAAGAATAGATTTTTTTGTGGGGCAGGGGTGTTGATAAGGGATTTCATAATCAATGCAACAAAGTCCGGCTACGGTGGGGTTGAGTTTCTTGCAGGTATTCCCGGTTCAATTGGTGGTGCAGTGAAAGGAAATGCTGGAGCGTTTGGTCACTCAATCTCAGAAGTAGTAAAACGGGTAATGATTATTGATTCAAAATTCGTAAATAGAATAATCCCCCGGAACAAACTAATTTTCGAATACCGTTCTTGTAATATTCCTGAGAAGGCAGTAATTACTGCAGTCGAAATCAATCTGAAAAAATCTCCAAAGAAGATGATTGAAAGAAAGATAAAGCAATACTTGAGAATACGCTGGGAAAAGCAGCCCAAAGGCTTTTCTGCAGGCTCATTTTTCAAAAATCCATTACCATGGAGTGCAGGTCAGCTGATTGAAGAGTGTGGATTAAAGGGCACACGAATTGGTGGCGCAACCGTGAGCAGAAAACATGCAAATTTCATTATCAACTCCGATAATGCAAAGGCACAGGATGTGATAAAACTCATGAACGTTATCAAAAAAAGGGTTAAGAAGATAAAAGGCATTGATCTTGAACCAGAAGTGAGGATTATATGATTTTTAAGTATGTTGTGGTACTTGTGGTTCTGATTGTGCTAATTGCTTTTATTGCGCAATTCGTTCTGTTTGGGCCAATGAGAAATAAGAATCATTACATTACCATAAAGGAAGTAATTCCTGATGCTAAAATCATTTCTGAATCCGAGGGCATAATTGAGTATGAAGGTATAAAGTTTATCCTTGGACAGACCGATTTTGAGAGAAAAAAGAATTTGATAAGAGATTTACGCCTTGATGAATTGAATGGTGTAGCAGAAGTAGATATGCGTTTTAGAAAACAGATAATAGTGAGGAAAAATGAATTCAAGAAGAATTAGTTTGTTGGTTTTTTTGAAGGAAATTCAGCTTCTCGTTTTTTGCATAATGGGAGGTGTGCATGGCAAAAAAAGATAGAATCGTTGGTATTGATTTGGGAACAACTAAGGTAGCAGCGATCATTGCCGAAGTTGAGGACAATGAACTAAAGATCGTAGGTGTTGGTTCAACACCTTCCTATGGTCTCAAAAGAGGTGTGATCGTAAATCTGGAGAAGGCAATTACATCAATAAAAAGAGCGGTTGAAGAGGCATCCAAGATGGCTGGTGTAAAGGTTGATTCTTGCTATGCGGGCATCTCAGGCTCACATATTGAAAGCATAAATGCCCATGCAATGATTGCTACCTCCAGGACTGGAGGGATAATAACCAAGCGTGATATTGAACGGGTCATTGAGCAAGCAAAAGCGATTATTCTGCCAATGGACCGGGAGATTATACACGCAATTCCCATTGAATATATCGTTGATAATGAACGTGGAATAAAAGATCCTATTGGAATGAGTGGCGTAAAATTAGAAGCCGAAGTTCATATTGTCACCGCAGCAATTGCTTCTGCGCAGAATATCTATAGTGCCCTGCATCGTGCTGGATTGAAGGTAAAAGACCTTGTATTACAACCACTGGCATCTTCTTACGCTGTTCTGCAGCCAGATGAACTGGATCTTGGTGTATGCCTGCTTGACATCGGTGGCGGAACAACAGACCTCGCCATATTTTATGATGGTTCAATTCGTTATTCACAAGTGATTCCCCTGGGTGGCGAGTATATTACAAATGATATTGCGATTGGTATCAGGACGCCCCATAATCAGGCAGAGACCATAAAAAAGAAGTATGCAATACTAAGTCTAAAAGAAGAAGACAAAACAGAAGAAATAAAGGTTCCCGGCATTGGTGGTAGGGAAGATCGAGTAATAACTAAAGAGACTCTTTATAATATTGTCAGCCCCAGGGTTGAAGAAATATTAATGATTGCCAATCGCGAGATAAAGAAAAGTGGATATTCTGATGTGCTTGGCGCGGGCGTCGTGATCACTGGTGGCACAGCAAGACTTGGTAATCTTGACCGTTTTGCTGAAGAGATATTCAATTTGCCCGTAAAACTTGGTATTCCCAAAAAGATTGGTGGACTAACCGACATTGTTCTTGACCCCATCTATGCAACTGGTGTTGGGCTAATTCTGTACGGATTTGAAAAGAAAAATGTGTCACTTATTCCCCGAGAAAAGGGAATGAGTATCATAGATTCATTGAAAAAACGGTTCGAAGAACTATTTAGTAAATATTTTTGAAAGGAGGCAATATGTTAGGATTAGTTCAGGAACCAAAATTTTGTGCGAAAATAAAACTCATAGGTGTTGGTGGTGCTGGCTGTAATACGGTAAGTTTTGCCCAGGCGTTCGGGATTGAAGGTGTTGAATTAATTGCGGTCAATACCGATGCCCAGCACTTACAATACTATTGTCAGGCATCTGAGAAGATTCAGATCGGTGTAAATCTTACCAGGGGACTTGGAGCTGGTGGAGATCCAGAGATTGGTCGTAAAGCAGCAGAAGAATCACGAGAGGAGATAAAGAACATAATTAAGGATGCAGACATGGTGTTCATTGCGTGTGGAGAAGGTGGCGGGACAGGAACAGGTGCTTCACCGATCATTGCCCAGGAGGCAAAGAATATTAATGCACTGGTAGTTGCCGTGGTAACCAAACCCTGGACTCAGGAATCGCCCAGAAAATTACGAATTGCTCAGAGAGGTATTGAAGAACTTAGTGAAGTGGTTGATACTTTGATTTGCATCCCGAACGATAAGATATCTATGGTTTTCCCCCAGGATCAAAATGCGGTTGATGCATTAAAGGCAGGTAATGTCGTACTTTTTAATGCCATAAAGGGTATTGCAGAATTGATTACAAAACCCGGAGTAATGAATCTTGATTTTGCAGATGTACGGGCAGTGATGACCGAAAGAGGCAAGGCTATCTTAGGGCTCGGGATTAGCGAGGGTGAAAACCGCGCAGTGCAGGCAGCACAGTCTGCAATCTCTTCACCACTTCTTGATAATGTATCAATCAGGAGTGCACGAGGTATCCTCATAAACATAAGCGGATCTGATGTCAAAATGAAGGAAATGCATGAAGCAGCAAACTTGATAATGAATGAAGTTAATAATGATGATATTAATGCTAAGATAGGATTGGTAGTAGATGAAAATTTGGGCAACAAAGTACAGATTACAGTTGTTGCAACCGGCATAACTGAGGATATTCCTGAGGCAAAGATTGATATGACTTCACGTAATGAGAACATTGATTTTCCGACCTTCAAGAGAAAACAGATAAAAAATGAAACCAAAGAAAAGGTTTATAATTCCAATGATCTTGAGGTTCCTACTTTTCTAAGAAGGCAGGTGGACTGAGCATTTTACACTTTGATGTGAAATAATGATTAATCAGACATAAGAAGTGTATCTCTTGAGTTCACAGATATTTTATGAATAGAGTATATGATTTGTTGATAATTGGTGCTGGACCAGCAGGGTTGAGCGCAGGTATATATGGAGCCCGTGCTGGGCTGGATACAGTTATCCTGGAAAAAGGAATTACTGGCGGAACAATTACCATGACTGATTTGATTGAAAACTATCCAGCATTTCCTGCAGGCATATCTGGGAATCAGCTGGCAGACTTGATGGCAAAGCAATGCCTTCGTTTTGGGGTGGAGATACATAACAGAGAAGTAAGAAAAGTGATTTCTGAAAAAGATACTTTTCTGATTCAAACTGTAAACGGTGAGTTTTCATCAAGGAGTTTGATCATTGCAACTGGTTCATCACCACGCAGATTGGATATTCCCGGTGAAAACAAGTTTTTAGGTAAAGGAGTTAGTTACTGTGCAACCTGTGATGGTCCTCTTTTCAAGAATCAGGATATTGCAATCATCGGATGTGGAAACTCAGGGCTTCAAGAGGGAAGGTTTCTTCTCAGGTTTGTCAGGAATATCACTTTTGTTGAATTCCTTCCGTATGTTACTGGTGATAAGATTTTGTATGATTATTTTACGAATAAAGAATTAGTGAATTTCCTCTTGGAACATGAAGTTATCAGTATTAATGGTCAGGAAAAGGTGGAATCAATTAAGGTAAGAGATAGAAAAACCGGTAAGGAAAAAATTGTTCCTGTTGGTGGTGTATTCATATATGTTGGTTTAATCCCAAATTCTGATTTTGTTAGAGGTTACTTGAAAACTGATGAAAACGGATTTATTTATACCAATGAGAATTTTGAAACTTCAGTTCCTGGCATTTTTGCTGCCGGTGATATCAGGGTGAAAAAAATTCGACAGGTAGTTGTGGCATGTAGTGAAGGTGCTCAGGCAGCAATCAATGCCCATCATTACCTTGAAAGGAAAAGAGGAATATAACAATATGTGGATATTGCTGTTCCTTGATTTTGTTTGATAAGTATATATACTAAAGAGTGGATCGGATATTCATCTATATAGCAGTAGTTATTTTGGTGTCGTTTTTTGTTATTTCAAAAATTTTCTCGCCATTGTGGTTATTATTGCTGGTTGTGTTTATTTTGTGGCCATACCGCAAAAATGGCGAAGTCCGCCCATTATTTCTTATTTCAATGTTTATATTGTGCGCGTACATTATTATTCGGTATTTTCCAATATTAGTGCCCTTTATCATTGGTACAGGAATTGCCTATATCATTGGTCCCCTGGTTGATTTGTTGGAAAAAAAGAGGTTGCCACGGACACCTGCAATTTTAATTATTCTTGTGCCATTAGTTGCAGTTATTCCGTTGATTCTGTTTTTGCTGACAGTCAACCTGGTTAATGAATTAAAATTCCTCGTTGCAAAAATTCCAGAATTTGTTGACTGCTCTAAACTGTTGATTGATACTGTATCGCAACGGTTGAATGCAGTTGGAATTTATTTAGACCAGGAGGTCATTTTGAATACAGTAACTAACTATCTTGGAACAATATTAAGTAGTATCATGCAAACAATAGGTCAGGTTGGTCAGGGAGTCAGGGGTGTCATTCTGTTGGTTTACAATCTGATTCTCATTCCGGTCATTGCTTACATTTTTCTTGCTGATCGTGAAAGGATCACCCTATGGTTTAAGAATTTATTGCACGGTGATGAACAGGAGAAATTCAGTAGTTTCATTGAAAGATTGAACATCAGTTTTGCCCGTTATTTTCGTGGCCAGTTTATTCTTATGGTTGTTGTCGGTTTTATCATAGGTTTTATGCTCTGGCTCTTGGGAGTAAGGTATTATGTGTTTTTAGGAATTGTTGCTGGTATCTGTAATTTAATTCCCAATGTGGGTTTTGTGTTCAGTCTGATTGTTGCTATCCTTTTAGGTCTTTTTACCCCACCACCACTGGTCACAATACTGAAAATATTGGTGGTCTATTTAGGAGAACAGCTATTAGAGAATTTCTTTCTTGGTCCTGTAATCATTGGTAGGGCAGCACGCTTGAACCCTGCAGTTGTGCTCCTTGCTCTCATTTTAGGTGGAGCAATTGCCGGATTCTGGGGATTGGTGCTCGCTGTACCAGTGATCATATTCCTGCGTGAATTCCTAAATCATTTTTTTGGTGTAAAGTTATAAATTCTTACCCTGCTTCAGCTTCAGCAGTTTTTTCCGGCTGAAGTTCTATTTTCTGGAATTCTCTGAATCCTGTTCCTGCAGGAATAATCCTTCCAACAATGACATTTTCTTTTAGTCCTTCAAGTTTATCAACTTTTCCTTCAACCGATGCATCAGCAAGGACTTTGGCTGTCTCCTGGAATGAGGCAGCAGAAAAGAACGATTCACTGGAAAGGGCAGCACGGGTTATACCCAAGAGGATAGGTCGGTAAGTGGCGGGCTTTGCGTGTTCATCTTCAGCAGGTGTCATCATAAGTTTCTGATTCACTTCTATTACGCGTCGTTTGTCAACTATTTCACCACTGACAAAAGGTGTTGACCCTGGGTCTTCAATCTTAACCTTTTGCAACATCTGGCGCACAATAACCTCAATATGCTTGTCATCAATCTTTACATCCTGGATTCTGTAGACCTCTAAGATTTCGTTGACCAAAAACCGCTGAGTCTCCATTGGACCTTTTATGCGCAAAATATCGTGTGGGTCAATAGGTCCTTCACACAGAGCATCTCCCGCTCTTACTTGTTCTCCGGAGTGGACCTTCAAATATCTTGAAGTTGCTATCTTGTACATCTTCTTATCACCGACTTCGGGTGTGACCGTTACGATCCAGGTACCTTTTTCTTCTTCAATATCAACTTCACCATCAATCTCTGAGACCACTGCTGCGTCTTTTACATATTTTGCTTCAAAAAGTTCTTCAACTCTGGGAAGTCCGCCTGTGATGTCTTTACTCTTACCAATTTCTTTAGGAATACGAGCGATCAATGTTCCTGGGGTTATTTCGTCTCCGTTCTTCACAAGAAGATAGGCACCTGCAGGAATGGAAAAATTCTTGATTTCCTTACCTGATTTAGAATCGCAGATAATCACCTTGGGGTGATGCTTGCGAAGACGGTCTTCAACAATCACTGATTGCTTTCCACCGGATCTTTCGTCAATCCAGTTTT
The DNA here is from genome assembly GCA_039802325.1 of Caldifarciminota bacterium. Taxonomy (GTDB): domain Bacteria; phylum Hydrothermota; class Tepidihabitantia; order SM23-42; family JAOAFX01; genus JAOAFX01. Next base: position 10,061 of record JBDRWH010000010.1, on the reverse strand, counting down.
CCTGAAGTGTTATTCCCATTATTATGTCCACATATTTTACCTTGCCACCAACCTGTGCAACTATTGGTATTGAATATGGATCCCACTCAAACAATACTTCATCCTTCTGTACTACTTGTTTTTCCTTTACATATATCGTTGCTCCAATAGGAATATTGTAAGTGAACTTCCTGTTTTTATCCTTGATAACAATTCGACCCTTGTCATTGAGGGTCACAAATGTTCCATCAGATTTTTCAACTGCAGAAATTTTATCAAAAATTATTTCACCGGAAAAATCAGCCTGTTTTTTCGTGCTCTCAGCAATTCTCAAAGCTGCACCCCCGCCATGGAAGGTCCTCAGGGTAAGTTGAGTGCCTGGTTCGCCTATTGATTGGGCTGCCATTATTCCCACGGCCTCACCAATTTCTACCATCTTGCCCGTGGCAAGATTCCTACCATAGCATTTAGCACAGAGTCCGACCGGTGCTTCGCAGGTAAGAATTGAACGCACCTTTACTTTTTCAACGCCACTCTTCTCGATCTTTTCAGCAATTGCATCAGTAATTTCATTACCTGCTTCAATCAGTTTTTGGTTGGTGATTGGATCAACGATATCAATCAAAGCAACACGACCCGTGATTCTTTCGCTCAACGGTTCTACAATTTTTTCGCCTTCTTTCAAGGCACTGATTTCCTGTCCCATAATCGTTGCGCAGTCCTCTATTGTGATTGTGACATTCTGAGCAACATCCACAAGTCTTCTTGTCAGATACCCAGCATCAGCGGTTTTCAGTGCGGTATCGGCTAATCCTTTTCGTGCTCCATGTGTGGAAATAAAATATTCAAGAACTGATAATCCTTCCTTACAAGAAGATTTTATGGGTGTTTCAATGATCTGTACTGCACTTACTTTACGCTGGGGTTTGGACATTAATCCACGCAGTCCGCATATTTGATTTGCCTGATTTCTTGAGCCACGGGCACCGGATTCAACCATCATGTATAATGGATTGAAACCATTTTGGTCATGCCCCAGCTCAGTTATTAACTCTCCTTCAATATTCATAGCGACTTGTGTCCAGGTATCAATCACCTTATTGTATCTCTCGGTCTCAGAGATTAACCCTTCACGATGGGCTTGATTGATCTTTGTTACTTCTTTTAATCCATCACTCCATATCTTATCTTTGTTCTTAGGGCTTTTCATATCATCAATACCAATGGTCAAACCGGATTTAGTAGCGTATTCAAAACCTGTCTTCTTCAAATTATCAAGAAGTTCAACGGTCTTCGCAGTTCCAAAAGTATTCAGGCATTCGTCAACAATATTTGCAATTTTCTTCTTTGTCAATGTCTCATTTTTAAAACGCATTTCTTCAGGTAATAACTGATTGAATATTACCCTGCCAGCTGTTGTTTTTTCTATTATTTTGTCCTTATATTTAAACCTTATCGGTTCATGCAATCCTAAATATCCATCGCCAACCGCAAAATATATCTCATCAATGTTATCAAATGTTTTCAATGTACCTGTTTTTTCCTTCATTTTTGTCAGATAATGCAGACCAATTACAATATCTTGAGTTGGAGTCATCAGTGCCTTTCCATTTGCTGGACTTCTTATATTATGGATGGACAGTAATAGCAAATAAGATTCCATTATTGCTTCAGGAGAAAGCGGAATGTGGACACTCATTGTATCACCATCAAAATCTGCATTATAAGGAACACATACAAGCGGATGGATAGCAATTGCGCGTCCTTCTTTCAGAACCGGTAAGAATGACTGGATGGATACACGGTGTAAGGTTGGAGCACGATTTAGAAGAACAGGATGTTCTTTAATAACTTCTTCAAGGATTTCGTAAACCTCAGCAGACCGCGAGCGTACAAGTCTGCGTGCACTCCTTTCTGAATCTACAACTCCTCTTTCTTCTAATTTTCGGATGATCATAGGCTTGAATAATTCAAGAGCCATTTCCTTTGGAATGCCACATTCATACAATTTCAATGTTGGGTCAACTACAATTACTGATCGACCCGAATAATCAACCCTTTTCCCAAGTAGGTTTCTTCGAAAACGTCCCTGTTTTCCTTTCAGGGCATCAGCAAGTGATTTTAAAGGTCTATTCCCCCTTCCCTTTATTGGTCTTGTTCTTCTTGAATTATCAAGTAATGCATCAACCGCATCCTGAAGCATTCTTTTTTCGTTTCTTACAATTACTTCTGGAGTTTTTATTCCTGAGGTCAACTGTTTAACCCGATTGTTCCTTGTAATCACACGCTTATATAAATCGTTCAGATCGCTTGTTGCATATCTACCGCCTTCAAGTGCTACCAGAGGTCTCAAATCTGGTGGAATTACAGGAATCCTCGTTAACATCATCCATTCTGGACGATTTTCTGCAAGTCTTAGTGCTTCAACAAGTTTCAATTTATTGAGTAGTTTTATTCTCCTTGCTTCAAGTGTTTCTTTTTCCAACCTTATTCTTAAATCCGAAGACAGATTTTCTAAATCAATCTCCCTCAAAAGATCATAAATTGGTTGTCCGCCGGTGTCTACCCTGAACCCTTCGTAATTCTTATCACGTGTTGACTGGTATTCTTCTTCAGTAAGCACCTTTCCTTTTGGCCAGGGGGAAGTGCCTGATTCAACGACAATATATGCCTCATAGTTTAGAATTGCTTCCAGGCTGTTTATGGTTAAATCTAATAATAATCCAATCTTGCTGGGTGGAATTTTGTAAAAGAATATGTGGGCAACTGGAACTGCAAGATCAATATGCCCCATTCTTTCTCGCCGGACTGCAGCTGGTAAAACTTCAACCCCGCATCGGTCACAAATCGTTCCCCGATATTTTGCCTTTTTGTATTTGCCACAAGCGCATTCATAATCTTTAACTGGACCAAAGATTTTTTCGCAAAACAAGCCATCCTTTTCTGGCCTTTGTGTTCGATAATTTATGGTATCCGCTCTTGTTACTTCACCCTTTGACCAGGACAAAATTATGTCCGGTGATACAAGACTCAGTTTTATGCCTGTAAAATCTGAAAAATCGGTTGATTCATGTACGCTATGCTTCATTGGATTCCTCACTTTTTTCAAAATTGACATTCAAACAGAGTCCTTGCAATTCCTTTAATAGAACATTAAAAGACGCTGGAGCTCGTGGTCTTGGAGGATTCTTGCCTCTAATCAGTGCTTCATACATATCAGCCCTACCATCAACATCATCAGATTTTACCGTGAGCATTTCTTGAAGGGTGTAAGCAGCCCCATATGCCTCCAATGCCCAGACTTCCATTTCTCCAAGCCTTTGTCCACCGAATTGAGCCTTACCTCCTAATGGCTGCTGGGTGATGAGCGAGTAAGGTCCGCTGGAACGGGCATGCATTTTTTCGTCCACCATGTGAATAAGCTTCAGCATATACATATTGCCGACTGTGATCTTAGAATCAAATGGGAGACCGGTACGTCCATCATACAGCGTTACTTGTCCATCTTCAGGCAGGCCAGCCTCTTTTAGTTTTTCCTTGATATCAATTATGTTGGCGCCGTTGAATACTGGGGACAGTGCATAGAATTTCATTTTTTCAGCAGCCCAACCAAGATGGGTTTCCAATATCTGCCCTACATTCATACGAGAGGGCACACCCAGAGGATTCAATACGATATCTATTGGTGTTCCATCTGCAAGGTATGGCATGTCTTCTTCAGGCACTATCTTTGCTACCACACCCTTGTTACCATGACGTCCTGCCATTTTATCGCCAACCGCAATTTTTCTCTTCTGAGCAATATAGATTTTTACTGTTTTTAGAACTCCGTATGGCAATTCATCCCCTCTGAGGAGTTTGTCTTCTTCCATTTTCCTATCAGCCTTAATCTTTTGTAATTGCTCTTCGTATTCCTGCACATACTTGATGACCTTATCATTGATTTTCTGATTATCGGTAAATTGCTCATCAGCAGTTATCTTTTCAGCAGTAATGTTGGCAAAGAATTCCTCATCAAAGGTTTGGTTCTTCTTGAGAATGACTCTATCTTTGTCATCTCTAATTGTCGAAGCTGCGGTTAACCCCAATAGCAAAGATTTCAACAATTCATTGCGTGATGCAATGGTTTCACTATGTAATTGTGCAAATTCCTGCTTTATTTTCTTCTCACGCTCGTCCATGACTGCTTCGGCAAGAGGATCCTTGGTGCGACGGGTAAGAACGCGGACGTCAATTACCACGCCATCAACTCCTGGTTCTACACGGAGTGACGTATCACGCACATTGGTTGCTTTATCTACGAATATTGCTCTCATCAATCTTTCTTCAGGTGTTAACTCGGTTTCTCCTTTCGGTGTTATCTTTCCGACAAGAATATCATCCGAGCCCACTTCAGCCCCAATACGAACAATTCCGAATTCATCCAGATCTTTACACAGAAACTCAGGCACGCCTGGAATATCCCGGGTTATTTCTTCAGGTCCAAGCTTTGTTTCCCTGACTTCACAATCAAATTCAAGAATGTGAATAGAAGTGAAAGTATCCTCTTTGAGCAATCTTTCACTGACAACAATAGCGTCTTCAAAATTGTAACCTAAATAAGGTAAGAATGCCACAAGCACGTTTTTGCCAAGTGCAAGAGTTCCTTCTTTTGTTGAATATCCATCAGCCAGCACTTCGCCTTTCTTCACATGTTCATCAATGTTAACCAGAGGACGTTGGTGGATACAGGTATTCTGATTTGAACGCAGAAATTTTGCAAGTTGATATTTTGTTTTCTTACCTCTGCTGTTCTTTACTATGATTTTGTTTGCATCTGCATATTCAACAACACCATCTTCTTCAGCAATCAATAGTGTTCCCGAATCAAGGGCAATCCTCTTTTCCATACCTGTTTGCACATAAGGAATATCAGGATTTATTAAAGGTACTGCCTGCCTCTGCATGTTCGAACCCATCAAGGCGCGGTCAGCATCATCGTGTTCTAAGAAAGGAATGAGTGCAGCAGTGGGGCTGAAGACTTGTTCTGGAGATACATCCATGTAGTGAACTTCTGCAGGTAATACGAGAGGGAATTCTCCTTTTCGTCTGCAGAGTACCCGATCCGTCATGATTTTGCCCTGCTTGTCAATTTGCGTATTCGCCTGCGCTATTGTATATTGGTCTTCTTCATCAGCCCTCAGGAAGACAAATCTGTTTTTTACAACGCCATCCTTTACTTCCCAGTAGGGAGACACAATAAACCCGTAATTATCAATGCGGGCATAACTTGAGAGGCTTGAAATCAAACCAATATTAGGTCCTTCAGGCGTTTCGATAGGGCAGATACGACCATAATGGGAATAGTGTACATCCCTAACTTCAAAACCTGCGGTCTGACGGGTAAGCCCTCCGAGCCCCAAAGAAGAAATACGGCGTTTGTGTGTCATTTCAGTAATTGGATTTGTCTGTTCCATAAATTGGGAGAGTTGAGATGTAGTAAAAAACTTCATTATTATATTGGAAACAAGATGGGGATTGATAAGATCCTGTGGTGTAAGGTCTTTTTCATCCATAAGTGAAGACCTTTCTTTGATATTTTGAATGAGCTGGCTAATTGCTAATTTGAATTGTGCCTCAAGCAATTCTCCAACACGTCGGACCCTCCTATTTCCAAGATGATCAATATCATCAGGCTCAAATTCTTCGTTGACAAAGCGTAATAACTCTTGAAGGACTCTTAGCAAGTCCTCCTTGGTGAATTTCGTGTTGGTTACTTCCTTCTTAATACCAAATCTTTGATTCAATTTAAATCGTCCAACCTCCCCAAGGTCAAAGTGGGCAAGGTCAAAAAGAAGGTCATTTACATATGCCACTGCATATTCAGGGGTTGGCGGTGGTATAGATCTTAATGTTGAATAAATCCTTCTTGCTGCGTCTTCAAGGGTTGCAATATTCCCTGGGTCTTTTTTCAGCGTATTCGTTATGATCGTAACACTCACATCATGCGAATTGATGATACGTACTTTCTTGACTCCGTTGCTACTTAACGCATCATAATTCGAATCATCAATCAAATCACCAATTCCTAATTTGACCTCTCCAAAAGTAAAATTTTCAGCAAGAAAATAGTTCTTTGCCTCGGATAAGTCCATAACCTTTGTTGGAAAAAACAGGTTAATTATGTCTTCATCCTTGACATATCCCAGACTCTTTAAAAATGTTGTTCCTAATATTCTTCTCTTACGATCAAGTATTGCCCAGAAGATTTTTTGTTGGTCGACAATGAATTCAATCCATTGTCCGTGATAAGGGATTACCATAGCTGAATAGATATCATTTTCAGTACTAAAATACACACCCGGTGAACGATGAATTTGGTTAACGATTACCCTTTCCACTCCATTGATAATAAATGTACCACGGTGCGTCATCAAGGGCAGATCACAGAGATAGATTTCTTGCTCAACAATAGAACGAAGTTCGTTGTTGTCTTCTTTGCACAAAAGCTGGAAGTTCACCCTTAAGGGAGCTGAATAGTTAACACCCTTTTCAATTGCTTCCTGCATTGAATATTTTGCAGCACCAAGCTTATGCGACACATATCTGAGTTCATATTTGTTATGAATTCCAGATATGGGAAAAGACTCAGAGAAGATACGCTTTAATGAAGTGTCCTTGAATTTTTGGTAAGAATCAGTTTGAATCTCCAAAAGATGGGGCATATCAAAATTGGTTTTGCTTTTCGAGAAATCAATGACTTTATTCATATGCCTCCTACATCATTATGGCAGTTAGGGAATTGGGATGCTGGTAATCCGGCCTCTCAACCCTAACCTGCAGACTATTTTCACTTTACTTCAACCGTTGCCCCTACTTCCTCTAACTTTGTCTTGAAACTCTGGGCTTCCTCTTTTGTAGCTCCTTCCTTTATCATTTTGGGAGGATTATCTACGATGTCTTTTGCCTCTTTAAGACCCAGTCCAGTGAGTTCTCTCAGAACTTTTAATACCTGAATCTTTTTGTCACCGCTTGCAGTCAATGTGATATTGAACTCACTCTTTTCTTCGGCAGCGGGTTTCGTAGTTTCGGTTCCGCCCAGTTGTTGTGCCACGACCTGAACTGGTGCGGTTGCAGAAACGCCAAATTTTTCCTGAAGCAACTTGACCAGTTCAGAAAGTTCAAGGACAGTTAAATTGCTGATATCTTCTACTAATTCAGCAACACTTCTTTTGGTTTTTGTTGTCATTTTACCCCCTTCTAACTATTTAATTCTTAGTTTTGTCTTTTAAAGCATCAACTGTATAAACGAAATTCTGTAAAACACTATTCAAAGTATTCACCAGATTGCCAATGACATTTAGTGAACCAACGAGCGATTGCAAAAGTACATTTTTTGAGGGTATCTTTGCCAATTCAGCGACTCCTTTGGCGTCAAAAACTGTGCCCTCAATAAATGCACCTTTAATTTTCAATCCTTGAGTATCCTGCAGAATTCTGGTTGGTCCAAGTGGGTCATCATAAGCAATGGCAATACCCAGTGGTCCAAAAAATTTACTCTTTATTGAATCAATTTCGTATCCAAGGTTTTTGAAAGCAAGTAAACCAAGAGTGTTCTTGATCACAAGATAATTGCATTGATTCTTCTTCAATTCCTTGCGCAGGTTTTCCATTTGTTGAACATTCAGTCCTGTAAATTCTGTGAAATAAAACGCCTTTCCATTCTTCAGCATTTCTGTGTTCTTTTTCAACGTTTCAACATTTTTCTGAGATGGCATTCGTACCTCCTTGCTATTCCTTTTCTATTTAGTTTTCAAGAATTCTTTCTCGTTCAACTTAATTCCTGGACCGATTGTAGAAGAAATTGTTACCGATTTAATAAATTGTCCTTTGATAGTTGCGGGTTTGGCAGCGGTAAGATCCTGCATAAGCGTTAAGATGTTTGCTTCCAGATGTTCCACGGGAAAGGATACTTTGCCTACGGGTGCATGAACACATCCACCTTTGTCAGACTTAAATTCGATCTTTCCTTTCTTCAGCGCTTTGACCTGAGTGCCGACTTCAAATGTTACAGTGCCGGTTTTTGGAGAAGGCATCAGACCTTTGGGACCGAGAATTTTACCGAGTTTGCCTACTTCAGACATAGTGTCAGGAGTTGCGATAATGCTATCAAAATCCAACCAACCAGCTTTTATTTTTTCAATATATTCCTCAAACCCGACATAATCCGCACCTGCTTCTTTGGCTTCCTTTTCTTTTTCACCCCTGGTCAGTACCAGAATTTTCTTTGTTTTTCCAGTCCCGTGCGGCAGGTCTGAGGTCCCACGAATCTGCTGGTCTTGTTTTTTGACATTGATATTCAGTTTTATGGCAATATCAACTGATTCATTGTACTTGGCACTGGCTACATTTTTAAGAGTTTCAATTGCCTCTTTTAAAGAATACTTTTTACCTTTGTCAATTTTTGCCAATGCTTCTTTATAACGTTTTGATCTTTTCATTCCTGCTCCACTGTAATACCCATATTCCGTGCTGTACCTTCAATGATTTTGATCGCCTTTTCCAGACTATCACAATTCAAGTCCTTTAATTTACGCTGGGCGATTTCTTCAAGTTGCTTCTTTGTAATCTTTGCTACTTTCTCACGATTGGGTACAGCTGAGCCTTTGGCAATACCTGCTGCCTGTTTTAAGAGCACTGAGGCTGGCGGGCTTTTCAATATATAGGTAAAGGAACGGTCATTATATATTGTTACTACTGCGGGAATAACCAAACCAGATAGATTCTTAGTTTCAGCATTAAATGCCTTGCAAAATTCCATAATATTCACCCCGTGTTGACCCAGGGCAGGACCAACAGGTGGGGCAGGCGTAGCACTGCCGCCAGGAATCTGTAATTTGACAACCGCAATGACTTTTTTTGCCATAAGGCTCCTTTCAGAAACTCTTCAGTTGATGAAAACCAAGTTCTATTGGTGTTGGTCGGCCAAAGATAACGACCATCACCTTTACCTTTTCTCTTTCCGGATAAATTTCTTCAACCGTACCAATAAAATCTGTAAAAGGTCCATCAGTAACAGTCACCCTTTCCCCTTTAGCAAAGGGTATTTTAGTCACGGTCTTCTTCTTTGATTCCTCAACCTGTGACAACAGGGCTTCCACTTCTTCAGCACTTAACGGTACTGGCTTGTTCTTTGAACCGAGAAAGTGTGTTACACCGGTTACCGAGTTGACAAGTTTCAATGCATCATTATTTGGTTCCATTTCAATCACAATGTAGCCTGGATACAGCCTTCTTTCTTCTGTTACTTTCTTCCCTTTTCTAATCTTAACAAGATTCTCGACCGGTATCACAATTCTGCCAAAATATTCAGTCATTCCGTTATCTTTGATGACTTTCTCCAATATTTTTTTCACCTTCTGCTCGTGTCCGGTCAGAGTATGAACAACAAACCAGTTCATTTTTATCGAATGACAATTCCTAACAGAGCGGTAAAAACTCGGTCAAGAACAAATATCACCAGCGCAACAAAAATGGAAATGACAATAACAATTATGGTTGAGTTAACAAGCTCATTTTTTGTTGGCCAGGTAACCCTTTTCATCTCAAAATAAATATTTTTTATATATTCTAAGATTTTATTCAACACCTTATCACAAGAACAGGCCTGGAGGGATTTGAACCCCCAACCCTCCGGTTTGGAGCCGGATGCTCTGCCGTTAGAGCTACAGGCCTAAACATTATAAATACCTAAAAATCCAGAATACCTAAAATCCGAAATAATTTGACAATTTGTCTTTTAGGCATTTTGGATCACCGGAGTTTTCCAGAATCATTTTACTTCCTTATGAAGCGTGTGCTTTCGGCAGAATCGACAGTATTTCTTGATCTCAAGACGCGCCTGCTTTTTCTTATCCTTTGTTGTTGTATAATTTCTGTTATTACAACTCGTACATGCAAGAGTGATAATGACTCTCATTCCTTATCCTTTTTTATTTAACCTTTTAACCATTTAACCAATTGTTATTCTATGATTTTGGTGACGACGCCAGCACCAACGGTTCTGCCACCTTCCCGGATGGCAAACCGCAAACCCTGCTCAA
>JBDRWH010000009.1:0-23279 GCA_039802325.1 Caldifarciminota bacterium | reverse complement strand
TTGCTCCATCCTTCAACTTTGAAAGCACACGGTAGGGTCCAACAACAACGGTATCCCCATCTGCAACTCCTGAAATTATTTCAATCTGAGTATCGCTTGATATCCCAACTTGAATTTCTTTTAAAACCGCCTTTCCCTTTTCTACAACAAATATTGATTCGGTCATGTTATCTTTTATCTTTCTCTTTCCCACTGCTTGAATGGGAACGACCAGCACACTATCCTTTCTACTGGTAATAATCTCAGCCTTTACATTCATACCGGGTCTCAAACTGCCAGAAAAATTCTTAAGTTCTATCTCCACTTCAAAATCAGTTGCCTTTTCAGTAGCAGTAGCAATTGAGGTAATAGGCATCAAACCAACTTTTGTTACAATCCCTTTAAAAACAGAATCCGGCAATGCATCTGCGGTCACTTCAGCTTCCTGATGCCTTTTCACCTGCGGAACCTCGGTTTCATCTATCTTCACTACCGCAATCATTCTGGACATATCAGCAACCGTTGCCAGAACCGTGCCTGCATAATTCAATGTCCCCATTACTGCAGTTTCACCTTCTTCAATATTCAACTTCATTACTTTCCCTGATATTGGTGCATAGATTTTTGTCTTTTTATAGGCATCAAATGCTTGCTCATAGGTTGCCTTTGCTGATTCATAGTTCAATTCAGCATTTTCAAAATTCTCTTTGCTTATCAACCCTTTTTCATAAAGACTCTTTGTTCTATTAAAGACCTGCTCTGCCTGTTTTAATCTCACCTCAGACAATTTGTAATTTGCCTTAGCCTGTGTGTCATCAAGTTCTATTAACAAACTACCATTCTTCACAAAATCCCCTTCTTTATAATAAATCTTTCTTATCCTGCCAATGGTTTCTGCAGAGATATCAACCTGGGATTTTGCCTTTAGTTCACCATCAGCACTTACCTTTGATACAATCTCACCTTTCTTAACAACCTCTGTTTCAACCTTTTCTCCGCCTGAACTCTGTCTGAGATTAAGAATAACAATCACGAGTACAACAACAATAATTCCTGTAATTATAAATATTTTCTTCATTGAACCTCCAAGGTCATCATTCCTAACAAATAAGAAAGAGTTGATTGCTGGAGATAATATTCATTCAATGCCTGAACATAATTCACCCGCGCACTGTAAAAGTCTTCTTCAGTCTGCAATAAATCCAAAAATGAAATCACGCCCAAGCTGTATTGTTCCCTTGCTAAGCCAATTGCCTCTTCAGCAAGTTCAAAACTCTTTTCCGCAAATCTTAGTTTATAAATTGATTCCTGTAAACTATAATAACTTGTGTGCAGAGCCTTTTCTGATTCAAGAACTGCCTTTTGCGTGCTATATTGCTTGATCTTCAAATCCTTTTTCGCAGTAATGTAATTGAAAATTAATGTCTTTAACTCAAATATTGGAAAATTGATGTTTATTCCATAATTCTTAGTTGCATTATCTTTGAGATAATCAAAATCAAGTGAAAATGAATCAACACTGGTATTATATCCATAAAATAAAGAAATTCTGGGCAGAAACGCAAAAGTAGAAAGCCATAAGTTTGCACGGGCAAGATTATTCATCTGCCTTGCTAATCTAATACCTAAATTTGCAGTCAACAAGATTTCTTTTAGTGAATCAAGGGACGGCAGAATAAATGTATCAGGAATGGTAAATGAATCTGCAGGGAAGACTTGATCGGAGATATTGAGCAATGCCTTTATCTCCTGCTGTGCCTGTGCCCCAAGGCTTCTTGCCTGAGAATTGTTTTGCTGGGTTTGCAGATAAAAAACCTCAGCCTGCAGCAATTCTAATTTTGATGCTGAACCAAGTTCGTATCTTGTCTCAACCAGTTTCTTGTTTTCTATTGCCCGTTCAAGCGCCTTCTGTGATGAGTTCAGCAGTTCATTTGCAGTGATAAGATTGTAGTATGCCTTTTTTATGTTCAAAATCAGATTTGCAATTTCCTGACTATGCTGTATTGAAGTCCCTTTTTCCTGCCCTTTAGCCACAACAATTGAACTTATCACATCAAGGTCAAAAATTGGCATTGAAAAATTGACTGAACCTGTATAACGCTCGGTAGTTAAACCTTGATATTCACTCTTTGTCCAGGACCCGGTTGTTGTATTAGTAGGCAGGAGATAAGAAAGTGCCTTTAAAAATTGCACCCTTGATTTCGCCAGGGTTTCCCGCGATTCCAGATAACCCGGGCTCTGCTTCAATGCAATATCAATTGCCTCTTGAAGCGAAAGTGTATCAATCTGCATGTGTAATATCAATATCAACAACATAGCGGTATTATTATACATACAATGAATACAAAATCAAGCCTTTGATTAGCTTCTCGTCTCCAGAACATGAAATTTTGATAATGTTCTCAAGGATTATCCTATAGATGTCATGCAAATATAGTAGATCAATGTTAGTTGGCTACAAGAATATTTACACTGCCAATCCGTATATTCTGCATCAACTACTTGCAAATTTAATGCACATGCTTATAATGGATTGCGAAGGAGATACCTTTATGATAAGAATTTTTGCAGGGACTATGTTTTATGGTTTGTCACTTTTTTTTCACCTATCATTGTCTCTGGCGGTCCAGAAAATGACTATGAAGGATGGATAGCACGGATTAAGCAAGGAAGAATCAATGTTGGGTGGACCACATCTGATATGTCTTATCATCCAACAGTCATACTGGAACCTGACTCTTCATTGACCATGAGTTATCGAGGTCATGGAGGTACATTCGTTGCACACAAACCATATCACAACATCTGGGATACTTTAAAAACCTTAGCTGCATCAGGAGGTTATCGTCCGCGCATAATGAAACACACCAATGGCACATATCTCTGTGTTTATCACCGGAATATCGGTAGCGGACAGTATGAAGTATTTGCAAAAAAGTCTATCGACCGCATTAACTGAAGTAATGAGGTAAGACTTACTTTTTCAGGAAATTCACACGACCCATTTGCCAACCGGACTCCGAATAATGCATTTCTTGTGTATTATGCAACTTATATTGCACCAGCCTACAACCTTTATCGCCGGCGGTCATATAATGCAATCAATTGGGAAGCGCAGGAGCAAGTGACTTCTGACCCAACGAACAATACTCAACCTCATTTCTTCATTGAAAACAATACTACCTATTTGCTCTGAACGCACTGTGTATCCTACCCAGACAACCATGATGTCTACTTTGAATCTTCTCCTTATTAAGAAGTCAATGAGCAAACAGAGATAACAAGAAAGCACTTAAATAATCTTAATATTACTCCCACGGTATGCAGTTCGAATTTCACTATCACAAGCGACATGCCATCGGTAATCAGACTATATGATGTTCAGGGAAGATTAACAAAAAAATGGAATCTAACAAGGGCTGGGAGAAATAGGATTGATGTTAAGGATTTGTTTCCCGGGGTTTATACCATAATCGCTTCTGATGGCAATGTGAAATTTACTGAGAAATTGGTAGTTGTCCACTGAAGATCAATTTCTCTCCCACTATTTTCTTGAAAGAATACCGCATCAATACAAATTTTAAGTTTATCTTTTTCTCTCTACTTGCTATCCTTTTATGGTAAAGATACTATACGATTGGCTGCAAAGCATCACATGCAAAAATACTTCCTCACTTCCTTCTACTTATTGAGATTACTATTCTAATCAGAGCAGAGAGAATCAAAACCAAACCAACTAAACCAAGAATTATGAAAATCCAATAACCTGCCGATTTACGAAAACCAGGCAGCCCAACTGATGCGATGATAAAAAACACGATACCCGCAATGATCATTTCTAAATTTGAACCAAGAAATGACCTTTTTTCTTTCGCCACGGGTTTTTCTTCCTTTATCTTACTTTTTGCAATTAGTTCCAAGATTATACCCCAAATAAAACAACCAACCCCACCGATTATCAAATAAAGCGAAACAATAGAACCTGAATATGCAAAAAGTAATCCCGCAACAAACAAAAAAGCACCAAGTATAATAATTGAAATCTTCATAATCACCTCATCTCCAATCCCCAATCAAAATAAACGGTGCCCAGAAGAAGGGGTGGGAGTATTCGGCACTGTTCAATAGCGAAATCTGTGCTTCTCTTAATGACATAGCCTTACTCTCATTTCTCTTAAGTCTTTCATAAAATTCATGAACAAGTTTTAAAGAAGCCTCATCCGCAATTTGCCATAGCCCAGCGACCAGGGATGGTGAACCGGCCATTGTGAATGCCTCAGCAAGTGTGGTTAATTCCCTGCCAACAGATATATTACCTGATTCTACAGCACTCTCACAGGCAGAAAGAAAACTTAAATCATTTCTTTTCAGTAAATCGCACATCGCATTCCTGATTTCCCTTATGGTGAATCTATCGACTTCTTTGCCCCCATTTAATATAATAAAAGAAGAAGAAGGGTCTTTACTATCTAACACACCATGCGTGGCGAGATGAATTATCCGATAATCTGATGCTTCCTTCAAAAAATTATTACGATTTGCATTCTCAAAAATTAGTACCTTGCTCTGCGGAAAGAGCCCTGCCTGCAAGATTTTACCTTCATTACGTGCACCTGGCAAGGAACCATCCGGATCGACAAGTGCCAGGATGGAGAAATCTGATAAATCTTTCGTTGCCAACAACCGTCGCACAATATCTATGAAGGTCGCACTATTTATATAACTTATCGTGTGTTTTTCAATGAGAAATCTACCTTCTTCATTCACAAGCGAAGAAAAAGGCAGATAATGCAAGTATCCATAAGGAATAACTATCAATTCCTTATAATTGTCTAATTCATCCTCAAATGGTTTTATCAAATATTGATACAAATCTGCGCCTGCTTCTTCAATTGCATCCATATCCGATTTTGTTTTTATCGCACCAAGATAATATTCAACCTTTTTATACAATAGATCCCTCGTAATATTCATCTCTCTAACTGCGATTGATTTTTGGGATGCGAAAAAAATGTAAAGTACACTATCGGTGATGAAATATTCAAAAATAGCAGATTGGGGAGGAATCGTATCTCGGATGTCGCTTAATTCAACAGGCTGGACACTCATTAAGCCATAAACTATATAATACTTATCCCGCAGTTCTCCCGTAACATTATTGAATTCACCCTGTGTCTGGGCAATGAGTTTTGAAAGATTATCTATCTTGTAGGGATTAATTTTCTCCTTCTGTTTTTCTTCCTGTATCATCTTCTCAACCTTGTCAATTTTTTCTTCCTGTTTCTGATAATTTTGCAACAGGATATTCAAATCCTCATCCGGGGTCTGAGGAACGATACCCTGCAGGTTTTCTTTTAATGACTGAATTTTGCTCTCTTCCAGAACATTAAATGCCTCTTCGCTTTTACCCTTTTTTAGTAGCAGGGTAGCAAGTCTCTTAAATACATCCTCCCTATTCATTCCCTTCATATAAAGTTTTTTCACTTCTTCAGTCAGACCCGCCTTTAATCCTTTGATTATCTCTTTTGATTCCGAATAATAATGTATTGCTGAATCTATTTCAGTCTTAGCTTCATAGATTTTACCTTTCAAATAGTAATGTTCCCACAGAAATTCAGGAAGGCTCATTTTCTTTGCAAGAAGGGTTGCCTTGTTAATATAACCTATTGCTTGATTGTAGTCTTTCATATCATAATATGTCTCACTAATTTCCCTGTAGCCCTGCACTTCAAGATATTGATCTTTAATTTCCTTAACGAGGCTAATTGCTTTAGTCTGATATTGAATAGCTTTCTCAAAATCTCTTTTACGCGCATAGCATAATCCAATGTTTGCGTAAGCAACCCCCTGTAGAGTAAGATCAGGTAGGAATTCACCAATCTCCTTTACTTTTTCAAAATAAGTTAATGCCCCGTCATAATCCTTCACAACAAGATAATAATAATCAAAGCCCGTAGTATTCAAAATTGAACCTTTGGTGCGGATATCGCCAAGAATGTTTGCAACCTGAAGTGCCTTCTTGAAATAGTCCATTGCATTCGTTGTATCACCAAGCGTGTTTGATATTTGACCGAGCGAGAGATATGTTTCCATTTCCAGTCTTTCTTCTTTTAAATTATGAGATAGTTCAATCACCTCTTTATATAAATTCAGCGCGTTATTGTATTCACCCATGATTGCGTAAGCAGAGCCAAGGGAACGAAGACAATCTCCTTTCTGCTTATCGTCTCTGAGAATAGAGTATAATTCCGCCGCTATTCTATAAAAGACAGCCGATGAGTCATAAATCCCAAAATCCCAGTATATACTTGCAGACTGATGATAGAATCTTGCAGTATTATAAAGAAAATCGTTTTCTTCAGCAATTTCCAAATATTTCAATAAATCTTTTCCGGCACGGGTAAGGTTTCCGATCTTGGAATGTAAAGAGGCTAATGCACCAAGGGCATCTAATTTTTTTATTGGTTCTCTGAGTTTATACGCAAGTGATTCTGCCTGATTGAAATTTCTCATCGCATTATCATAATCATAAAGCATAAAATAACACCAGCCCTTTTGAAGAACACTTCCATATATGCCATAATCATTTCTTATCTTCTTGTATAATTCTTCGACACCTCTATAGAATTCCAGCGCTGACTTGTAATTCTGTAGGTTATATTCGTTCGTTCCTTTATTATAAAAGGAATCCGCCTTCATTCCTTCCCGGCACGAACTGAGATATGTATTAATATCAAATTTTGCTTCCACATCTTTTTCCTGAGCAATGCTGAAATAATCATAGGCATTATCATACCAGGCATTCAGAAGATTATATGCCCCCAGCAAAAAATAACCCTTTGGATTTTCTGATTCCTTCTGTAATATTAACATACCATAAGAATAAAGACTGTAAGAATATATGTAATTGGTATCCGGATCAATCTTTAATAATTTTTCATAGATTGCTATGGCATTTTCATAATCCACAAGGGATTGATATGACTGCGCCAGATAGAGAAGAATGTCGGGATTGGTAGGGTTTTCTTTCAATGCCTTTGCGAGCACGTTGATTGCTTCGTGATAACCCGAAAGATTGAATAATGCCCTACCCTTACGAAACAGAAGTTTGGGATTTTCATTATCTTTTCTTGTTGTGCTGTCTATCTTCTCGTATTGAATAAGGTTTGCTAAAAAATCTTTATAATCGCTGTCATCTGAATCTAAATCTATTGCCTTATTGATATTAACCCGTGCGATTTCTAAATCACCTTTTTTAAGATAACCAATCGCAAGTTGATAATAAGTCCAAGCATTTTCAGGGTAAAGGCTGATAGCCTTTTCTGCTTCTTCGATTCCTTTTTCAATTTGATTGGCATAATGGATCAATAAATGTGCATATACCCGATGTGCGTGGGCGGATTTGGGATTTAAGGCCACTGCCTTTTCAATCCAGTATTGTGCGGAATCTATTTGTCCAAGATTAATATATTGCCAGAAAATATCTATACATATCTCTTCATCCTTACTGAATTTTGAAAATAAATCAATATATTTATCAAGTGCTTCTCTATAACGGTGCACATTTGTAAGTTGCTCAGCATAAAATAACTTTAAATCTTTTTCTAACCTCTCTTCACCCAATTTGGTTATCAGACTTTCTGCACTTATGTAATCTCTTTTAGCCACCGAATAATTTCTCAATTCAAAAGATTTCTCAATTAAATTTTTTAGTTTTCGTAAGATATTTTCCTGTCTTATCTTGATAATAGATTGAATCGCCTTTTCTTTTTCATCTTTCTTGCCTTTTTGAATAATCTTCTTTAATTCTTCAATTGCTCCTTCATAATCTTCATTTCGGTAAAGTGTCTCAGCAAGTTTAAAATAAGTTGCCGGGTCTCCGGCTTTGTATTCTTCGGAAAAAATATATTTGCTGACTTCAATCCATCCTTTTATATTCTTATCATCAGGGTAATCTCTCAGTATCAACTGGAATACCTCCAATGCCTCTTTAATTCGGTCAAGTTTGAACAATGAATAACCCTTGTATCTCAAGGGAACTTGTAATGGGTATCCATTACTTATCACATAATCCATTATTTCAATCACCTTTTCATATTTAAGGCGTGCAATATCACTCCGGTCGCTATCAAGTTCTTTTGCAATATAGTATAGATTTATACCAACATTTAAATGCGCCTCTATGTTTTCTTTATCAAACTCACTGATTCTTTGATAATATAGCAATTCTTTGATATAATTATTGAGTTGCTCGCAATAATCGCGATATTTGAAATTCATCTTCGCCTCTTCAAAACTCTCGTATGCCTTTTCGTAATCATCTGCTTTTATAGCGTCCTCTCCGTTTTTAACAATTTCATCCGCAGCCCTTACTTGCTCAATCTCAGGCGAACCTACCTTTAACCATGTTGCGTAAGATTCATTAAAATATAGATATAGACCTGCATAACTATTTTTATAATCATTAACAAATTTAAGAAAGGCAATTATATCTTGGCTATCTGTAATCGTGAGTGCGCTGTCCATCGGAATTCCTTTGAATCTACCAGAAGCAGGGATATAATAAAAACCTGCCTCTTTAGCAATCTCGCCAGACCTGTTTGCCTCTTCAAGAAGTAAGTTTATTAGGCTGTCATCAGTTGTAGTATCTCTTCTCTGGATAAGATAGGTATAGTCGTACAGTGACATTTTGTCAAAAAAACTTTTAAAAAATATGTTATTTTTTGCCATATTATAGAAAATGGAATTAATAAGTTCTTTTCTGACCCTACATTTTACCTGACAGAGAAATCCTTCTTCAATGGGCCATAATACATTCTTAAAGATAACAATGCTTGATTCAGGAAAAATTTCGGCTATTTCTATCTCGGCAACTGGAAACTCAAAATCATATTCATCTTCCACTTTTGCATAGGTGTATCCTTTCTCTTCTTTAACAATACTATGTAGTGAGCCCCGATTAATGACCCCTTTATTGCCTTCAACTCTGACTATTCGGCAAAGGTTATCATCAACAATAAATTCTTGGGCAAAGAAGAAATTTGATAATATAATAAACAGTAACAATAATTTCTTAATCATAGTTCCCACTTAATTCATAATCATCTCCAATCCCCAATCAAAATAAATGGTGTCCAGAAAAAAGGGTGGGAGGTCTTTGGATTCTTAAGGAGAAAAACCTGTGCATCCTGCAATGCCTGGATTCGGCTCTTTCCATCTTTTAGATTCTTATGAAATTCCTGCATTAAATCCGCAGTTGATTGACTCGCAACTTCCCATAAAGTCGCTAAACAACTCGCGCTACCCGCATAGATAAACCCAAATGCCAAACTCACCACTTCATCACCCGCAATCAACCTCCCTTCTGCAGTCTCACACGCCGATAAAACAACCAGTGGACAATCCTTTAAATCCAATCCCCAAATCTCCTCTACCTTTAATTGCCCCTTCTCACCCTGTGGAGCCAATACCAGATACGAAGATGTCGGGTCATAAGGAACTGCTACACCATGGGTCGCAAAGTGTATAATTTGACAGCCCGTGGTCTTGAAAACCGTATCCTTCACTGCTTTATCCTGATATAGAGTTAACACCTCAGGATAAAGATTAGAGATATTCTTTACCTCTACCTCAGCCTCAGGCAATGTCCCATCCGCATTAGCAAAGGCAATAAATGGTGCAGTGCTTATATCACAACCCTGATTCTGTGCCACTATCCCCAAAAGACTTGTGGAGTTGATGTAAAAAATCCTGTATCTTTCCCCAAGAAAATTCTTCTCTTTTACCTTCTTCAATGCTGAAAATGGTAGGTAATACAACTGCTGATTCGGAATTATACCTAAAATTTCAACACCGGAAATTTCAGGCTCTACTGGCTCAATAAGATACTTGTATAACTCAGTAGCATACTCATCTATTTCATCCATTGGAGCACGATTCTTTATCAGCGTGCGATACTCATCAATCAATCCGGCAATCTTTGCCTGTTTCACTGAAACTTTTTTGATAAATAAATCATAGGTCTTCACGATAAAGATATACATCTCTTCCTCACCCAGCAGATACTGCAAAATCGCCATATTCTCAGGAATTATTCCCATATCCTGTAATTCTTTCAAATTTGAAGGCTCAGCATTAACAATCGTAAATAACTTGGGATTTTCGGTTTTCAATTTATGGATATACTTCTTAAATTCTCTGGTCTTTCTCTGGATTATCGTATCGGCTACCGCACCCTGTTCTTCTTCTTTCTCTAACTCCCGCTTCATCTCTTCTATCTCTTTCTTTCTCTTTTTTAACTCCTCCATCTCTTTCTTTCGCTCCGGATTCACCGGACTGATCTCCATCCTCTCAAAGTCCTCATTCATCTTTATCAATATCAACTTCTCGGTCAATCGTTGCGCCTCTTCATAATTACCTTCTGCAACCGCCGAGCGAATCAATCCATAATATGCCCTATCCCTGCTTTCCTGTTCACGAATATTAGTCACACCAACCTTTTCAAATCCCTCAACCGCCTCTTCAAATGCCCCCTTGCCCAACTCCGTATGACAGACACCAAGACCCGAAGCAATCATTGCCTTTAATCTATCCCTTGGTTCTCTCTGCGCCATGAACTCAATAAGTCGTGTGGAAAGTCGATAATTCAGTTCATTACGGGCAGTCGTAAAACTTCTAAGTGCCTGTTTGTAATTCTTGCGTTTCAAATCAAGTTCGCCCAATAAGTAATAACTGTACGCATCAGGAAATTTTAGTTCAAAATCCTGTCTCTCATCATTAGAGAGATGACTGCATAGTTCTGTCGCCTCTTCCAGAAGTTTCTCAGCCTTATCATACTTGCCGGTATACATATAGGCATCAGCTAACATCCACTGAGAATGTAATATATGGTATGGAATTTTGGTTTTGTAAGCATTTTCAAGGGCGAGCGCAGCGTATATTTCTTCCTTTTCATAATCCTTTGTAGTTTGGGATAGCAAAGCTAACTTGAGATAAAATTGGGCTTTGATTGTATAAGAATAATCATTTCTTACAAACGCCTGCTCAAGTTCTGGAATATCAGATTGTGAAAAGATTTTCGGCAATGCATTCAAAATATTTTTTACTTCATAGTCGTCACTCTGATTTCTAATAAGAAGTTCGATATATTCCATTACTGAAGGTGACAAATATCTTCTTAATTTCTTAAGAAATTTCTGATATTTTAATACAATCTCGGTGGTTGAATATCCAAGTGTTTTGATTATATCAATATTCTCTCCCAAGAATATTAAATTCATAATCGCCAGCTCACGGTATTCTTCATAGTCAATCAATTTTTGCAGAATGGATTTGATTCTTTGGTCATTATCAACTGAAAGCAACTCATACAGTGCCCAATTCCAGCTCCTTTTTCTTAATGTATCACTTAAAATCTCGTAAACTCGTGGTAATAAGCTTTTTTCACCTTGTTGAACAAGGCTTAAAGCAATATAATCCTTAATGTCTTCAGATAAATCAGTCCTCTGATAACAGTTCATAAGTGCCTGTGTTGCCTCTGTATTCCCAATTTCTACTAATAGTTTGATAATCGAGATTTGGGTTTCTTCATCGCTTGTTTCAAGTCGCGGTATGATAAAAGACACAACATATGGATCCGCCATAATCTCAAGATCTCTCCATTGCCCATCTTCTACCATTACCGGAATACCGCTCTTGTCTTCAAGCATCCACAAAGACCAGGCTGCAAGCCTCCTTGCTTCAATCTCGTTTGAATCCGAAAGTGCTTTTTTCAATACGGGTATCGCGCTTTCATCTCCAATTACACCAAGTGATAATATTGCGCAATCATACGCAGTACCATATAAACTGCCTGTGCACTCAGCACCTATTTCTATCTGATGTTCCAATATCTTGATGAGTAATTCAATTGAGCGTCGCGACGGAACATACATTAGTCCATATGCGATATCTCTTTCATTGGTCTCGAGATGTGGTATTACATAATCCAGTGCCCTTTCGTCGCCTGTTCTACAAAGTACGCTTATCATTCTACTCTTATCTGCAAATTTCTTTGAAACACTTAATAACATTTCAAAATCATCTTTATTGTGGAATTCCGCTATTAACTCACAGTAGTCCGCCTTCACTTCTTCGGGTAGATCGGTGTTAGAGATAAGATCAAAAAGAACTGGCACTACATCCAAACCATAAATTATTCTCAAATCAATACCCCTATGTGTAAGAAATGTCGAACTGCAAATTGGAACTGAATCTGTCTTCGTCAGCACCTTGTCAAAATTTTTGATAAAATTAACTATCAATCTGCCATTTTCAATATCACCTGATTTAACATTGAGGCTTGATAATATGGTAATGTCATAAGCGATTGAAAAGTTATCAAGATATTCCGGATATTTCAAAATGTATTCAAAGACTAATGAAAGAACATCCTTAAGCTCCCGGCTTGAACTAACATGATCAGGAATATAGTAGCAAATACTATCTTCAATCATCGTAGTTATTTCTCCAGAGCCACCTTGTTCAAACCAGTAAGAGAGCCTTTGCAAATGCACTGAATTCTTATTCGTGCCTTTGGCGATAGCAAAGTTAGGAGGCGCTAAGATCACAAACATGAATAAAAACAACAAGTTAATAAGCGACGAGATTTTCATTGTCCCGTATCCTTTCCATAAACAAATTCATAAAAGTACTTATGTGCTTCACAGCGACAGAATTTATCAGAAGGATCCGGACATCTGTCGATTATTTCTTTGAGTCTTTTAAACTCTTCTTCACTGTACTCTCCATAAAACCATTCTTTTTCTTCATCCGCAGATATAAAGACATCTTCATAGCCAACAAGAAAATATTTCTTACAATCGGAACAATACCACAGGACAAAGGTCTCTTCATTGCCATTTATCAAAAGGATTGATATATGTTTTCCGCTATGTGAAAGTTCTTTGTTGCAATTTTTACACAAGGGGTACATTGCTAAAAACTCTTATTAAACAGAATATGGGGTGAAATCCTTTCCTGGGTTTCGTAATTATCTGTCTCTTCATTCCAGACATAAGTCCTTTCGTAGAGCAGATTTATTGAAAAGAGTCCCTTGAAGAATTTTAAGCCTGCAATTCCGGCGAGATAGGTATTCTCATCCATTTTAGTCAGGGTATTAAAGTCGTCAAAATTATATTTGTAGAAAACCCCGCGCAAAATTATCGGGATATTTTCATCATCTGCAACTGAAACACGTGCGGTAAAGAGTCCACTTGAATCAACACCAGATACACTCTGATAATCAGCGGAGAGCTTCATAATCAAACCGAGATTCAAACTACTGCTTCCGTAAAAACCGTTTGCATTTTTATCGTATTTGCTCAATGAGGCATTTACAATATCAGAACCATATTGCCGTCTCTCTTTTTCGTAAAATGCATCAAATGGTGCCGGCTCAAAATCTTTTCCTAAAATCAAACCTGCGCCATAAAGAGAAAACGAAATATCAGACTTTCTCATCCCACCGAATTGCACAAATAATCCTGATATATTACCATAACCATGGTCAAGTGTTTTGGCAAATTCACTCGCAATTAGAAAGTGAAATGCACCCCGGGATGTGAGATAAAAGAGCAGATCACCCCCTAAAACTTTATATTCATATTCATTGTCCTGGGCGTAGGTGAATCCTAACTCCATTCTCTGAAGTAGTTCTTCAGGATACTGTGCCCATTTGCCAAGATATGCCCTGCCAATCGTCACTTCCATTGGTGAAAGGTTGTTCGCCATTCCGGTAATACCAATTGCATTATCCTTTGTCTGGAGCGTAAACTGACCGCCCATCTTCCGATTATTCTCATCAGCCTGATTGAAATAATCGCGCACAATCAATCCATAGCCGAGTGTATAATCACTGATTGCACCAGTACCAAGATATAATGGTAGGTTCGGATGACCGACCCTCAAACTCTGGAAAACCTTTTTATAATCCCATTCTTTAGAACGTATGCTGTCTTGATTTATCAGAAAGTCAAATGCGAGATTAAATCCAAACCATTTTGTTTCCATTGCGGGTCTTGATCTAACAGATAACCATTTTTCTTTGTTTATTGTGGTGAGTCCAGTACCTAAATTCAAATTAAAAGGTTTTCTTACCATTTCAGCAAGTCTGTCTTCTGGCCTGATGAGTTTCTGGACGATTATATCAAGGGTAGACACAATAAATGGAATATCAGACTTTTCTCCTCTTATAGGTAGCACATCACTCAAATCAACTTCTTTTAATTCTGGTTTTAACTGATAAGCAAGATTCCGCTCCTTTTCTGCCTCCGCCACCATTCCTTTTCGTTCCAAGACAAGGCTGTAATACAAATGTGCTTCGGGATACAAAGAATCAAGTTTGATTGCATTCAAGAAAAATTCTTCAGCAGTGCTGTCATTTCCCTGGGCAAGCATTACAACACCGAGCCCACATTGAATAACAGGATTCTGTGGTTCCAAAATCTGCGCTTGATTAAATTCTTCTATTGCTTTGTTGAAATCTTTTTTTCGATAAAAAAGATGACCGAGGTTTATGTAAATCACTGACCTTCGTGGATGCAGATTCTTTTCTTCATTAAAATAAATGATTGCCGAATCTACTTTGCCAAGTTTTGAGTAAAAGTCTTCAATAAGATAGTAGGCGTCCGTGAGAGTTGTATCAAACGAAACTGCCTTTTTCAGATGGAGCAATGCCTCAGCATATTGTTTATTCTTACCATAGGCACTGGCAAGGGAAAGTCTATACAATCCATTTGTAGGTTCTAGTTTAACCGCATTATAATACTGCTCAATCGCCTCAACATATTCTTGAGCAATGTAGTATTCAGTTCCTTTGATAAAGTATTCATTGGCGATATCAATCTCCACAGCTCCCAGAAACGCTGCTGCTAAGAAAAGTGCTATATATCTCATAATAAATACTCCTTGTTTATTCAAATTCAGTATTGTGACTTCAATTCGTTAACTATTCCGTTTTGCCTCAACAATCTGAAAACTAACAACCGTTTTTTCCGAAATACCCATCAGGAGTCCATATTCACTGTAAATCCACTGCTCAATATCTTTTTGCTGAACAATATCATCTGGTAAACCATAGGCATCACAAATATCAGTGGTTGAAGCACCAATTCCAATACCCTTTGATGTCTTTCCTGAAAAACCATTTTCTGCAAGTATACCGCTTACCCTCCCGTCCCGGATAAATATTATGATTCTCATATCTGAGTATTCCATTGCCAGCATCTTTTCAAGTGCAATCTGATTGCTTGGTTCGCCCAATATCTTCCGAACGCTGTCTTGAGGCATTCCCAGATTGATGCCTGAAAGTGTTGTTTCCGGCTGGATATTCAACTGCTGGGATTTGAAATCTTTGTCAACCTTTGCAAGATGTTTTACTGCCTCACGACTATAACCAGATACATCAAGCAATTCTTTCCATATTTCTCTTGCCAAATCTTTTCTATCGATGGCTTCGTAAACAAGCGCCAGATTATACTTGGGCATAGGCCAGTCTTTGTTTATTTCTGTTGCCTTCTTGTAATACTCAATTGCGTCCCCATATTCTTTTTTCAAATATAAAATATTCCCCAGATTATTGTAAAAGAAATGCTCTGCCTCTTTACCCTCAAGTGCTTTTCTGAGAAATTCGACAGCCTGGTCATACTTCTTGCGTAAGGCATAGATTATCCCCATATTGGAATAGTAAACAATATTATATGCAGTATCAATTTCTCCTGCTTTTTTAAACGCCTCTTCAGCGTAAAGAAGTTCGTCAGGCTCTCCTCGTAAACGGAAATCTGGCTCAGTGTAGTAAATAGTCATAAAGAGCGTCGGCGGAGATTCCATTTTCGACATTGCCTCAAACAGATATGCTGTTCCCAAATTTGTCCAGCCCCAGGCACTATTGGAAAAAGTAGTGGTAAATAACTTGAAATACTTTATCGCATCATTATATCTTCCTTCATTTAGTGCTTCCACACCAAAATACCATTGATCATAATCCCGTTCAATTTGCGCCCGCACTTCGTAGAGTTTCGCGATACGCTCAGTGGCGCGAGGATGGTCATTATATTTTTCATCACCGGGTGGCGTCTCACCATATAATTCACGCATCTTTTTATAAAATCTTATAATTGATTCAAAATCATAACCTGCCCGCATCGCATAAATCACTCCGTATTCATCGGCTTCAAATTCTTGTTCTCGGTTATAGCCTCTTTGCAAAATCTGTGCGACATCTTCTGGGATAGATGATTTTCCGCCCTTCATAAAGTTCTCAAGTCGCAACATTGCGACTGAATGGCGCAGCGAGATATGAGCAAGTTCATGCCCCAGAATACCTGCAAGCATAGACTGGCTTTCTTGAGTTTCTAATGAATCAAGTGCGTTAAGCAATCCTAATGTCACATAAATTGGACCTGCAGGCAGGGCAAAGGCATTTACTATATCAGTATTTAATATCTTGCATTCAAAGATTGTTCTCAAATCTGATGCGCGCATAACACTCTGGGCAATTTGTCTAATACGCCCTAACAAAATTGTATCATTTATTGTTCCAGTTTCTTCTTCTATCTGCCTGGCTGCATCCTCACTCGCCATAATTATGAAAGACGGACCAGGACCAATTTGCTGCCCATATAAACATATCAGAATAAGAAATGTCAGACATGAAACCCTATTCATTTTTTCTCCTCGGGGGCACGGCTTGCCACCGTGCCCCATTTCTTGATTTTAATCCCACAAATTCCAGGTGAATGTTTCGTCTTCACCTATGTCCTGATATACCGGTCCCCAGTAATAATCGGTATAGGTGCCTTCTGCATAGAGTTTCGTATAGCCCTCCCAAATTTTAAAGTATTCGTAGTATCCAGATGAAAGAGTTCCTTTATACCAGCCATCAATATATACATCAACAGTCCATGATGAATAATTATTTACCCGCACCCAGCAATAACCACGAGTTGTCCCCGCAAGTGCTTCATAATCTTTGGCAAGTTTTGTGAACTCATCTGCCTTAGTCTTATCTCCAACATTGGTATAACAATCCGCAACCATTTTAGCAAGTTTTGCGTTCTTCTGGTCCTTTGCCAGGTCGCCTACTTCACTGAGCAGTACATTAGAAGTAATCACGGCACTTTTCTTACCAGATATTTTTTCTGCAAGCATTAGTAGTTGTGTTGCAGCAAGCAGGTCAAAACCATCTTTCTGGTGCCGGGCATTATCAATCATTTCACCAATATCTGCAAGAAAGTCATAGGTCGGGTCAAACTCATCCTGGATGTTTTTGTATTTTAGTTTTTCAACTGTTAATGGAGCTGACCCGGTTTTTTGCTCGGCACCTTTTCCTTTCTGGGCATAGACAAGCCCAGGTATTATGAGTCCAGCAATCAATAAGATTGCTATTATTCTGGTTATGGCTTTCATTTTACCTCCTTTTGTTAACGCCAATCACCAATTACAACAAACGGTGCCCAGAAGAATGGTTTATCAAAATATTCTTTTTTCATCAACCACCTCTGAGCATCACAGAGTGCCTTTGTTTTATCCGCACCCCTCAAGTTCTTGTAAAACTGTGTCATCAAAAGAGCAGTTGATACATCGCTCACTTTCCATAAAGATGCAACCACCGATGGAGTGCCGGCATAGATAAAGGCACGACTTAAGCCGGTAAGTTCATCACCCATATAGATACCTTCAGAAAAACCACGCAACTGTCCGGTCTCACACGCAGAAAGTGTAACAAGATACGCATCTAAATCCAGATTGAATATCTCACGCACCCTTAATACACCGTCATTCTCATTGTCTTTTGCGAGAATCACTCGGGAGTCAAGTGCTGAATCACCGGGTGCAAGTTTACCATGCGTGGCAAAATGGATAATGTCATAGTCTTTAAGGTATTTCTTTGCATTGGTCTCTGATGGCTGTGGTAATGAACTATCCTTATCTGAAAAAACTTTAAGGTTTAGCAAAGCCCCTGATTTTAGTATTGAATCTTTTTCTGCAATCGTTCCGGGCAGGGGCATATCAAACCAGTCTGGATGTTCGGAAAAATCAGACTTGGCAAAGATTACAGATTTATTTCTCTTCAATTTATTTTTGTTATGCGCAATTTCATAAACCGACGCAGAAGGGACATAAAATATGTCATAATCATCAATCAAAAGTTTCTTTGAATCTTTATCAATCATAATAGTGGCAAAGGGAAGATTATTTAAAGTACCATAGGGAATGATACAAAGTCTATTTCTATCTATTATCTCAGATATCACTGGGACAATTAAGATTGAATAAAACCAGTTTGAAAACTCTGTCAGTTCGTTATCTTCATAATTTACTCTGCGTCTGATTATTTTGCGATAGCTATCAATTTTTTCATAGATTTCTTCAGGCTTTACATCAATTTTTTTCATCCCCAGTTTCTGGTTGGTGATCGCAAAGATATAGCCATTCTCCATTCCGATAAAATATTCAATAATTGCAGTCTGATCATCCAGAATGGACTGAAGTTTTCTGGTATCAACCGGCTTTGTCGATTTCAAGACCTGATAATCAGGGAATCTTTCTGACAGCTCTTTTATTATACGGGTGTGTTCAATAATCACATCTGCCTGTTCGGGCATCCCGGTCAGAAATTCTATTTTCCTTTCCAGAGCCTGCTCCTGCTCGATTAAAGATTTTATCTTTGGGTCAAAATTTGTCTTTTGGGCAATATCAACACCCGAAATCAAATCAAGAAATGCCCGCGATTTGGCGCCTTCAGCATATTCAAATGCCTTCTTTGCATTCCCCTTTTTATAATACAAATTTATCAGTTCTTCATATAAAACAATCTTATTCTCAAAAAATGCCGAGCGGAATTCCTGACTGACAATTCTCCCGCGTAGTTCTTCTATTATATTCACGGCTTTTGTAAAAGAATTTATTGCCTCATCAATCTGCCCCGCCTTATGCTGGGCAAAACCGAGGTTTGATAGAACTGATGCCTGCCAATCTTTTTGCTTCATATTTTCAATTATATTATACCCATCTTGATAGAATTTTATTCCCAATTTGTAGTCACCCGAAAGAACATAAACATTACCTAAATTACAATCCACCTTCGCCTGTCCAAAACCATCCTGCAGGCTCTTATATAAATTTAATGCCTTTTGATAGTTTTCCTGGGCTGACTTAAAATCTTTTTTTCTTTCATAAAGAATACCCAGATTGTTATGGAATGTTGCCTCATCTTTTTTATCTTTAAGCAAAGGTCTTGACAAATTATAGAAAAATAATGCGGAATCAAAGTATGCACTATCTGTTGGCGATAATAAAATGTAAGCATAGCCGATATTTTGCAATGCCTCAATCTTCCAAGATATATTGCCCGTATTATCAAAAATTTCTAATGCGGATAAGAACTTCTCTAAAGCCGGACGATACCTTCCCATATCAAGATAAAGAGTGCCAATATTGTTCAATAACTCACCCTCTCCGAGTGCTATTACTTTCTCCTGTTTGATATCAGTCAGCAGATTTAAAGATTTCAATAGATTTTCATAGGCAATGTCATAATCACCGAGTCTTCGGTGGATATTACCTATCTCTCGATATGCATCTGCGGCACTTTTTTGATAACCAATTTCCAGTGCAAGTGAGCAGGATTGGTTAAAATATTTCAGGGCACTATCAGTCTCAGCACTCTGTATATAAAGGCTCGCAAGAAAATAATAGCCATCAATCATCCCCTTTTCATATTCTATTGATTTTGCTTTCTCCATTGCCGTTAGTAGACTAATTTTTGAACTCTCATATTCATCCTTTGCCAAGTCAATTCTTGCAAGCATCAACCGCGCTGAAATCTCATCCAGCAAGTCGTCTTCTGTTTTGTCTTTTATTAATTCCTGAGTTCTTAGAACGTCGTTAATAAAATTCTCCGCCTCTTCATAATTTCCTTGATAAAAAGAGATTGAGCCAAGATTCAAATAAATCTTTGTCTGCCCTGAATAATACTTATTTTCCTTAAAAATTTTCAGCGCCTGAGCATAATAATCTCTTGCAGGGTTTAAGTCCCCAAAAGAAATAGCAATATTACCGAGTCCTTTAAGACAAATCCCTCTATCAATACCTTGGGCAGTATTTAATATGTCTTTATATATGCTTTCCGCCTTTGAAAAATTTTCTGCATAGAACAAAGAGTCGGCGATTTTTATCTTCGGATCAATCTCATAGGCTCCTGAATTTAAGAGTAAAAAATTGGTCACAAGCAAAATCCCCCTTAGTCCCCCTTTTTCAAAAGGGGAGACAAAGGGGATTATTAGAGAACAATGGTTTTTCACTTTTTCTTTTCAGTTAATGCCTCAAATTGGTCAAGATGTTTATTTCCAAGTTCAATAAGTCCATATTTATTATAAAGGATTGATAATGATTTATGAAGCAATGGTTCGTCAGGCTTTATTCTGATTAACTGTTCGTATTCTCGTATTGCATCAAGAACCAAACCTCTTTCTTCATAAATCCTTGCACTCAGAAAATGTAGGGTAAACGAATCTGGATTTTGCTTCTTAATACTCTCAAGCGCTTTCTCAATCTCGGATACAATCTCAAATTTCAAGACTTTGAAAAATCGTTCAGCAGAATTCAAAGTATCATTACCCTTCAATGCTATGACCTTTAGCAGATATGAACCCGGAGCGAGTTCCGGAATATCCTCAGGGTATTTCAAGAATGTATCGGTTGATGTTTTTTGCCAGATTACACTCCCCATTTTTTGAATGATAATATCATATGATAGTTCATTAGCGAACTTACTCCATATAATATCTGGCTTATTAATACTCAATGCAGTGTTGCCGGGTTGGTATATCTTCAAGCTAAGGCTATCTTCCTCACCTCGTACCAGAATTTTCACGCCAGTCCTTTCACCAGCAGCACTGAAGGCAAATAGGGGTGAAAGAACAGAAGTAATCTCATCAGTCTTTTCATCTGTTTTATCTCCCCTCTGAATCGTCCCAGCAGGTGGGACAATCTTTACGCCTGTATTAGAACCGAAAGAAGCAAGCTTCCCGTCACTATATATAACAGTGACTTCTGAATTTTCACTGGTTATCAGACTATCACTTAAGAATATCTGGCTCTCGAGAACTGCAGTGGTGCATTCCCCGCTGACATACCTGCATATTCTGACATCACCCTCAATCGCAGTTATTACTGCTACAGGTGCATTTTCTTCGCTGAAAGATAGAATAACAAATAATACCACAAACAAGCACGATAGTTTAAGCATTTGCTCCTTTCTATTTATAGATACTACTGGACCTCAAAAATATTCCCAATTATATTCATATTCTATAATATGTCAATGAGGGATACCTGAAAGATGCGAATAATTTGTTACAAGAAAAACAAATATATAGGCAAAGTGCTGACCCGCAAGAAACGATTAGTTACGATCACAATCCAAACAAAACTTAACAAATCTACCTGCTATAAAATGTTAAGTTTTATGCCCTTTAACTACTGGTATTTCGTAAATTCTTCTTAATCCCGAAATGTCAAGTACCAGTAGACAAAATTCGCTGACTTTTGTTACTTCAAAGATCTTGCGCCAGGATCGCCTTGGAAATGTCAGCAAAAACTTTGACAACCAAATAGTATTCTCGCAAATCGAGTCCGGAGCACATTCGAGTCAATTTATTCATATCAAAATTTCCTGCCTTGATTTTTGCTTCAAAACCAATCTGTTTGTTCAGAATGAAATCCAGCTCAGCGCCCTTATATCGGGCATAGTAATTCAAAGAACCGTATTTTCTCAAATTCAAAAATACTGAATTCTCAAACAGAATCCCTTCTGGAACATTGGCAATGTAGTTCAATAGTCCGCAGTCACAGAAATAAACCTTTTTTGCACCCCGGACCTCACCGTTAATACTCTTAGAAAAAGGAGAAAGCAACGAAATGAAATATGTGTTTTCCAAAAAACTGAGGTATGAGTATATCGTTTCCCGGGCGGTCCCGATTTCGGATGCAATTTTGCTTACGTCAATTTTTGAACCAACCCGATTCGCAAGCACCAATATCAAATCGCGCAATTTGCTAATGTTCTTGAAATCACTTAAGGTCTTAACATCTTTTTCAAAATATGATTTGAATATATCTTCCAGAATCTGCCTCTTCCTTGTCACATCTCTTTCCAGAACCACGGCGGGGAATCCACCATACATAAGATAGTTTTGATAATGTGCCTTATACATTTCATAAACGATAGTATTCTTTCCTTTCGCAATATTGCTGAATCTGGTAACTTGGTTTTTCGGTTTGTCCTTGAACACGAGATACTCCTGAAAGTCCAGTGGGAACAATTCGTAAATGACCTTTCTGCCAGATAAGGACTCAGGAAAAAGATTTTTCAGATAAAAGCTACTGGAACCAGTTAGAAAAAATTTGATATCATAATGGTCATGAAGATATTTAATTGACTTGACGATTTCAGGCATGACCTGGACTTCGTCAAGAAATACGAACAAACGCTTACGCGTCTGCACCCCAAGGCTTTCCAGATTGGCAATAATGTTATCGTAGTTCTTTTCCTCAAAGATTTTCTGATTAAGGGGATTCGTGAGATCAAGAAAGATTTTATTCGTACTCTGGATCTTGTTAAAAGTATCGCGCATTAGGGTAGTTTTCCCTACCTGGCGCATGCCGGTTAGAACCACAATTCGGGTTTTTTTTATCTCCTTTTGCAAGGCAGGCGTCAGCCGACGTGGATAAATCTTCATGGAATAATTATATTTGAATTTCCAAAAATGTCAACCACCAGTAGACAAAATTCGCCCAAATTTGTCTACTATGTTTTGACAAGCTGGAGATTCTATCTCGGTCCGAATAGACCTCCAAGACCTACACCTAAAAGAATTGAACCAAGCCAGATTGCAAATACGAGAATGTATGCATTCTCTTTCTTTACATTATTTGTAATACTGATTCCCATTGCAACGAGAATCATTTCCCAGATAATAAAGAAATCAAAACTTGACAATAATCTAAAAGCGAATGACTTAACAGGAAGATTGGGAACAAAAAGGGCGAGGGAAGTACTTACCTGTAAAGAATGTTTAATCATAATCAGAATCCATCTTAGCAAATGTGCAGGGATCTTGATCAATGCAGCGAATGATACAACCGAAAATACAAGTTTGTATGAACCTGTTCCACCCGCAACCGGGATAAACAGGTTCAGTAACAAGGCAAACAAGAGCAGGATAACGGTTACACCAATGATTGTACCAAATATTGTT
>JBDRWH010000008.1:8155-24483 GCA_039802325.1 Caldifarciminota bacterium | reverse complement strand
AAACCGGGTGAAAAAGGGAAGATTGTAGAAATCACTGGTGGTAAAGGGCTTTTAACCCGTTTGGATGCACTCGGAATTTCCCCTGGCGCTGAAGTCACAAAGATAAGCGAGCAGATCATGCACGGACCTGTGGTAGTGAAAATTGGCAATACACAGGTTGCGATTGGCTATGGTATGGCACGCAAGGTCATTGTTAGCGTGGAACATAAAGTAAAAAAGATTTTACTCGTCGGAAATCCAAATGTAGGAAAAAGTGTAATCTTTTCCAGATTGACCGGAGTTGATGTAATTGCTTCAAACTATCCCGGAACAACGATTGACTACTGCCGTGGTTGTGCAGGATATGGAGATATGAGAATTGAAGTGATTGATGTCCCCGGCACGTACAGTCTTGAACCATCAACCCCTGCTGAACAAGTTGCGGTAGAAATGTTGAACAAGGCAATTGAGGAAGGCGAGAGTATAATTGTAAATGTAGTAGATGCAACAAATCTTGAAAGAAATCTCAATCTTACGCTACAGTTGCTGAAAAAAAATATCCCAATGATTATTGCGTTGAATCTATGGGATGAAGCAAAGCACACCGGCATAGAAATAAACGTCAAAAAACTTGAAGAAATTCTGGGGGTTACAGTCATTCCAACCGTTGCCATTACTGGTGAGGGTATAAAAGAAATGGTCAACCGTCTTGAGGAAGCAAAAAAAGGACAATATACATTCAAGGACACAGAACGCTGGCATGAAATAGGGAAAATAATCTCGCAGGTACAAATAATCAAACACCGTCATCATACATTCCTTGAAAGAATTGGTGATTTGACAATCAATCCATGGTCAGGCATACCGATTGCCATCATATTCTTATATCTGATATTCCAGTTTATAAGATTTATTGGTGAAGGGATAATCAATTATTTCGCCGATCCCATTTTCGTCAATCTTTACAAGCCGATTATGCTCGTACTATCTCGTCTGTTAGGAGGTCATGGCATTATTCATAATATTTTGATCGGTGAACTAATAAATGGAGATATTGATTTTGCTTTGTCTTTCGGTATTTTGACCACTGGTGTATATGTCGAGTTTGCCCAGGTCTTACCTTATGTCTTCGCTTTTTATTTTGTCTTAAGTTTCCTTGAAGATTCCGGATATCTGCCAAGACTCGCGGTACTTGTTGACAAATTTCTACACCTTTTTGGTCTGCACGGTATGGCTATAATTCCCATGTTGCTGGGTTTTGGTTGTAATGTACCTGGCGTATTAAGCACGAGAATACTTGAAACAAAAAGGGAAAGATTCATTGCCGCAACTTTGATGGCAATATGTGTTCCCTGTATGGCGCTAACAGCAATGATATTCGGGCTTGTGGGTAAATATGGCGCTGCTGGACTCTTCCCGGTCTTTGCTACTCTTTTTGTTGTTTTTGTTATTGGTGGTATATTGTTGAAATCTGTTTTTAGAGGCGAAAGTCCTGAGATATTCACTGAGATACCTTCATATCGACTTCCTTATATGCCAGCACTATTTAAAAAGCTCTGGATGCGGGTGAAATGGTTCATACTTGAGGCAACACCCTTTGTTCTTTTGGGTGTTTTTATAGCAAACGTACTATATTCACTCGGCATCTTCAGTTTTCTGGCAAGAATAGTAGGACCAGTTGTAGTAAATATCTTATCTCTACCTGCAGAAGCAACCGTTGCTCTGCTTATTGGTTTCTTGAGAAAGGATATCGCAGTTGGTATGCTTGTTCCCCTTGGATTATCTCTTAAACAGTTAATCATCGCGAGCACAGTCCTGGCAATGTATTTCCCTTGTGTTGCAACCTTTTCCGTGTTTATAAAGGAATTAGGCATTGTTGATACCCTCAAGGCTGCAGGTATTATGCTATTGACAGCATTTTCAGTAGGGGCAATACTGAATTTGATTCTGTAAAACATTACCTTGACTTTGTATCTGCTGTAGATATAATTGGCTATGATAGATAAGATAAAACGAGAGGTTTATTCCTGGACACTGGTAATAATTGTGGTGTTAGTACTCCGCGCAATATTTGTTGAAGCTTATGTGATCCCAACTGGTTCTATGGAAACAACCTTGCTCATTGGTGATGCTCTTCTGGTCAATCGCTTTGTGTATGGCGTGAAATTTCCATACACTCAGTTGCAGATAATTCCAGTCAGAATGCCGAAACGAGGAGATATTATTGTATTCAAGTACCCATTTGAAAATCGTGACTTCGTCAAAAGATGTATCGCAATTGAAGGAGACACGGTCAGGATTGTGAACAAAGTTCTATATGTGAATGGCATGCAGGTCAATGAACCTTATAAAATCCACAGAGACTATCGCGTCCTGCCAGGATATGAAAACAATAGCCCCAATTATCAGAAGAACTGGGAAAACGCAAAGTTTGCTGATCTGTATGGTATATATGTGCGGGACAATTTTGGACCGGTCGTAGTTCCTAAAGACTGTGTATTTGCAATGGGCGATAATCGGGACAATTCAATGGATTCACGTTTCTGGGGTCCCCTGCACAAAAAGTATCTGAAAGGGAAACCTCTT
This sequence comes from Caldifarciminota bacterium, assembly GCA_039802325.1. Lineage (GTDB taxonomy): Bacteria > Hydrothermota > Tepidihabitantia > SM23-42 > JAOAFX01 > JAOAFX01. Next base: position 21,918 of record JBDRWH010000008.1, on the reverse strand, counting down.
TTTATCTACTTTTCTTTTGACCCTGGTCATGAGGCATCAAGTATATTTGACATACTACAAATCTGGAAGTGGAGAGAAATAAGATTCAAGAGAATCGGTAGAATAGTTTAAGAGTTTATTTCCGGAAGATAAAATTGAACAAGAGGGACAAAATCACTGAAATCAAAATACATGACAATAAAGGAAAATAAAACAAGAAATTACCTTTTTTCAATACAATATCACCGGGTAGTCTGAAAATGGGAATTTTAGGAAAAAATAAAAACAGAGAACCAACAATAACAAAAATTACGCCACACAGAATAAAAATCCTTCCCAGATTGGTCATTACTGAAAACTACTCTTCTTTGTGGGTGATTTCAGGCTTGTCTTCCGGCTTTTTTAATTCTGCTTTTTTTTCTTGCTTGGGCAGACTCGCCTTCTTGTAGTCGGTAATATAGAATCCACTTCCCTTGAATATCAACCCCGCACCACCAGAAATTAGCCTGCGCACACTGCTTCCGCATTTCGGGCAGCTCTTGATTTTTTCGTCTTTGATACCCTGGAATAGTTCAAAACGAAATCTACAATTATCACATTCGTATTCGTATGTTGGCATAATAATCAGTGGTCATCAGGTTGGGGTCAGGAAAACTTGGTCAAGCATCCCAACCCCAACCCCTTCACTATTTTTTAATACTCCCCATATCCACCACCAGGCGGCATTGGTGGTGTCTTTTCTTCTTCAGGCTTTTCGACAACTACTGCTTCAGTAGTAACAAGTAGTGATGCAATGCTTGCCGCATTTTGTAAAGCACTTCTCACAACCTTTGTTGGATCTATGATTCCCGCCTCAACCAGATCCTCAAATTTTTCGTTGAGCAGATTAAATCCAATATTCCCTTTTTCCTTCTTAATCTGTTCAACAATTACAGAACCTTCTTTACCTGCATTCTCAGCAAGTTGTCTCGCAGGTTCTTCAAGTGCTCGTTTCACAATCTCAACCCCGATCTGCTGGTCACCACCCAATTTGAGTTTTTCCAGTTCAGGAACTGTCCTTATCAAAGCAACACCACCACCTGGGACAATGCCTTCTTCAACTGCTGCTCTTGTAGCATGTAAGGCATCTTCCACCCTTGCCTTCTTCTCCTTCATCTCCACTTCGGTTGCTGCACCAACATTCAAAACTGCAACTCCGCCAGCAAGTTTTGCCAGCCTTTCCTGCAGTTTTTCTTTGTCATAGTCAGATTTGGTTTCCTGAATTTCGTTCTTTATCTGGGTTATCCTTGCCTGAATATCTGCCTTCTTACCAGCACCCTCAACAATAGTTGTATTTTCCTTGTCAATAACAACACGCTTTGCCTGCCCTAAATCCGACATCTGAACATTTTCCAATTTGATGCCAATATCCTCGGAAATCAATTTACCATTGGTCAAGACTGCAATATCTTCAAGCATTGCCCTTCTTCTGTCACCATAACCAGGTGCCTTTACAGCACAGCATTGTAGTGTTCCACGAATCTTATTTACAACGAGTGTTGCCAGTGCCTCACCTTCAACCTCTTCTGCAATGATCAAAATCGGTCTTCCTTTCTGTGCAACCTTCTCAAGAATTGGCAAAAGGTCTTTCATTGCACTAATTTTCTTTTCATAAAGTAGTATATATGCATCCTCTAAAACACACTCCATACGGTCCGGATTGGTGATAAAATACGGTGATAAATAACCCCGGTCAAATTGCATACCCTCAACCACATCTACTGTGGTTTCCATACCTTTTGCCTCTTCAACCGTGATAACACCATCCTTGCCAACCTTTTCCATAGCATCTGCAATCTTATTGCCAATAACTTCATCATTGTTCGCGGAAATTGTCGCCACCTGGAATATCTCGGTCTTGCCTTTTATGGGTGTTGACAATTTCTTCAATGCCTCAACAACCGTGTCAACTGCCTTATCAATTCCTTTTTTGATCTCCATTGCATTGGCACCAGCAGTAACAGTTTTCAAACCTTCACGATAGATCATTTCAGCAAGAATCGTTGCGGTAGTTGTTCCATCACCTGCAACATCTGAAGTCTTTGAAGCTACTTCCTTAACCATCTGGGCACCAACATTTTCAAATTTGTCTTCAAGGTCAATCTCTTTTGCAACAGTAACGCCATCCTTTGTTATCGTAGGTGCGCCAAATTTCTTCTCTAATATTACATTGCGTCCTTTTGGACCCAATGTTACCTTGACTGCATTCGCCAATATCTGCACACCTTTCAATATAGAGCGTCTCGCTTCTTCATCAAATTTTATGATTTTTCCTGCCATATTATACTCCTTTTTCTATTTCTGGATAATACCTAACACATCTTCTTCACGGATTATCAGGTATTCCTTATCTTCAATCTTAACCTCAGAGCCAGCATATTTACCGAACAGAATTATATCACCTTTTTTGACATCCATGGCAATGCGATTCCCTTTTTCATCCCTGCGGCCTTCACCAACTTCAATAACCTTGCCCTGCTGGGGTTTTTCCTTAGCCGTATCAGGAATAATTATTCCACCCTTTTTGACTTCTTCTTCAATCCTTTCCACAAGGATATGATCATGGAGTGGTTTAATGTTCATATTCATACCTCCTTTCTTTTCAATTTTTGTTTCATTTCATCAAAGCAAAATAACCCCACCTTCTGCTTTATCTGGGCGAAACCCGATTTGAACGGGTGACCTTCTGCTTGTAAGGCAGACGCTCTCACCATCTGAGCTATTCGCCCTTTAGACATTTTATTATAACTAAAAGTTTAGTTTTGTCAATGTTTGACTTTTTCTGGTTTTTGAATATAATATTGTGGCTCTGTTAGAACCGCTGTATCTCTATTAAAATACCCGTACTCCCTCCTACGGGTCAAAAGATACAGCCCGGTTATCTAATAGAGCCACATCTTTTCTAAATCCCAAGCACCAAATTCCAAACCATATCTAATTTCTATCCCCAAAACGCCAACAAAACCCTCCCTTCACTATAATGGTAGCAAGTAGACGCTATTTTGCTCGGCGGATTCCCTGTATTGACAAGACAAAAATCTCGTATATAATAAACCTGGTTAAAAAACAGATTAAGGCCAAGGGGCCCGTAGCTCAGGTGGTTAGAGCAGCTGACTCATAATCAGCGGGTCGTGGGTTCAAGTCCTACCGGGCCCATTTTTAATTGATAATGAAATGGCAAGTACATCCTGCAAAGAGAAATACAACAAAGACAATCCTTAGCACATTGTTTATCCTGGTTTTCATTACCATGATCACCATTCTCTACAATTTCTACTGGGCATTGCTTGCCCTGGTTTTTCTCGTTGCTTCTTTACATTCTTACTATTTTCCCACAACCTATGAAATTAATGAAGAAGAAATAATCATAAAAACAATTTTCTCAACTCATAAAAGAAAACTCAATGAGTTTAAGAAGCTTTATATAGGAAAGAATGGTGTTCTCTTGAGCCCATTCAGACATAAGACATTCTTAAATAATTTCCGTGGCATATTCCTTTTATTGCCGGAAGAACGCAATAACATCATAGACTTCCTCAAAGGAAAGTTCAATGAAGACAACAGATGAGATTTTAGTTCAACAATATGCAGAAGAGTTCAAGATTTCAAAAGAACTCGCCTGTATAATCAGTAGAAGATTTTCTGATTATTATGAGGCGAGAAGGTTTTTGAATCCAGAAATAAACCAATTAAGTGACCCAGAAAAATTACCCGATGTGAAAAGTGCAGTTGAAATAGTAATGGAAGGTATCAAAAATGACGAAAATATTCTTATTTATACACATGATGACCCGGATGGATATACTTCCGCAACGCTCCTTTACCAAACACTTTTAGACATACGGCGCAAAGGAAGTCCTTATATATTTATATATCCAATCAATCGTGAAAGGGATGGATATGTTTTAAACCCTGAGGTATTAAAAGAGTATATTGAAAAGGGTGTGAAAATCCTTGTAACTGTTGATTTTGGCATAAGCAATCCAAAAAATTTTGAGGTTGCCCGTGAACTGGGATTAAGACTGGTTATATGCGACCACCACGAAACTGAACTGAATGAATTCCCGGTGCCTGCTGTTGACCCGAAACGAAAAGATTCAAAATATCCATTCCGTGAACTCGCCGGTGTTGGTGTAACACTTAAATTATGTCAGATGATTTATAAAACTGCATTCGGGATCAATGACCGGGATTTTTTCAAACTGAAAAAAGAATTCACTGCTATAACAATGATTGGAACACTTGCAGACAGGGTTATGCCGCTTGATGAAAACCGCATTCTCTGCTATGAGGGTCTAAAGGCATTCAGGGAAATAGATAAACCCTGGGCAAGACACTTTTTGATTGATAACACGATTAGTATCCCGCATATTTTCAATGAAATAATTCCATTACTACAATGTGCTGGTTTGGAAGATTCACGCCTGGGCATTGATTTTTTCATTGGTCCAGAATTCACAAAAGTCGTCGGAATATTGAAAGTAATAGAAAATCAAAGAAAGGAAAATATTGAATATTTGTTCAAGGTGGCGCTGGATGTTGCCAAAGTATATCCCAATATTATAATGTCTACAATTCCTTATGAAGCCATAAATAAAGCACAAAAAACAAAGATTAATAACATCGGGGCTGTGGTTTCAAGACTGCGTGACCATTTCCATAAAACAGCAGTGGTAATGATAACAAAAGAAAAAAAATGCTATGCAGAATTACGGTCTTACGATATCAATCTCTTTGAATTCTTGAAAAAATCAAAGGAATTATACACTGATTTTGGAGGGCACAAAAGAGCAGCAGGCTTTTCAATGCCAGAACAAAATCTTGATAAATTTATTGATTATGCTACGAAATTTCTTCCAGAACCCGCAGCAAAAAACAAAAGCCAGATAGAACCTGAGGCAGTCCTTGATAAATCAAAAATAAAACTGCTTGAACCGTTATTACCCTTTGGCGAAGGCAACCCTGCTCCCCTATTGACTGATGGCATCCATTTATATACAATAGACAACAGGTTAAATATTATTGAAATGGGGTTATGGCAAACTTAAATTATAATCTGAAAGAATTGAATCTAAAGATTGTCTATTACGGAACCGGCCTTTGCGGCAAGACCACGAACCTGCGTTCAATATTTGCTGCATTTCCTTCTGAACGAAAAGGGAAAATGATGAGTCTTGCCACAGAGCTTGACCAGACACTATTTTTTGACTTTCTGCCTGTTGATTTGGGTAGTGTGAAAGGGTGGAAATTAAGATTTCATTTATTTACGGTGCCCGGGCAGGTATATTATAATGTTTCGAGAAAACTCGTGCTCAGGGGTGTTGATGGTTTGGTTTTTGTGGTCGATTCTCAGGAAGAAAGATTGGAAGAAAATATTGAAAGTTTCAATAATTTAAAAGACAATCTACAATCTTATGGGTTGAGCTTGAAAGATATACCGATGGTGGTTCAATATAATAAGAGAGACTTGCCTAACATAATACCAATAAGTGATCTGCAACTTTATGTGAATCGGGATGGATATACTTATTTCGAGGCAGTCGCCCTGAGGGGAATTGGTGTATTCGATACCCTGAAATCAATCTGCCAGCTCACAGTCTTGAAACAAATAGATAATATCCCAGAAGTTTGAATATCAAAGCATAGTTTTGCAAACCTATCTTCTTATAAATAATCACTTTTCCTAAATATGGTATAAACACCCCGTAAATGAATATATTCTCAGATTATATAGTGTTGACTTTTTAAGAATTTTCGATAAAATATTGTGTATGTTCAATACTATTGAAGAGGCGATAAGAGAGATAAAAAAGGGCAGGCCAATTATTGTCGTGGATGATGAAAACCGTGAGAATGAAGGTGATTTTATTGCTGCTGCTGAAAAAATAACGCCTAAATTGATTAATTTTATGGCAAAGTATGGCCGGGGACTTATATGTGTTGCCCTTACTGGTGACCGTCTTGAGCATCTTGAAATTCCCATTATGGTCAACAATAATACCGCAAGATTCCAGACCCCTTTCGCCATCAGCGTTGACGCAAAGAAAGGAACCACAACCGGCATATCAGCATTTGACCGGGCACGAACCATAAAGGCTCTTGTTAACAAAAACACCCAGCCTGAAGACCTTGCCAGACCCGGGCATATCTTCCCGCTAAGGGCAATGGACGGCGGTGTTCTAAGGCGAGCCGGCCATACTGAAGCAAGCGTTGACCTCTCACGCCTTGCCGGACTTTATCCTGGTGGTGTATTGTGTGAAATAATGGATAGCGATGGTAGAATGGCAAAACTACCCAAATTGAGAACTTTTGCAAAGAAATTCCGTCTCGCAATCATCACTATCAAAGACCTGATTGAATACCGTCGGCGCAGTGAGAAGCTTGTCCAGAGAATTCTGGAAACAGATTTCCCAACTAAATATGGCAATTTCAGACTCATCTTGTTTGAAGATAGGATAAGCAACGAACACCATATCGCCCTTGTCCATGGTGATGTTGCAGGCAAGAGCAATGTCATGGTGCGTGTCCATTCCCAGTGTTTGACCGGCGATGTTTTCCATTCTTTGAGATGCGATTGCGGTGAACAACTCGACCGAGCACTGACTATGATCATAAAGAACAAACTCGGCGTTTTTCTTTATATGCGTCAGGAAGGCAGGGGAATTGGACTGGTGAATAAACTGAAGGCTTACCGGTTGCAGGACCATGGATTTGATACAGTTGAAGCAAACATCAAACTTGGTTTTGCACCTGATTTGAGGGACTATGGAATCGGTGCCCAGATTCTTGCAGACCTGGGTCTTTCAACAGTCAGGCTGTTGACCAATAATCCAAAAAAAATTATCGGTCTTGAAGGCTACGGCCTAAAAGTAGTAGAGCAGATTCCGATTTTTGCTCCCAACAAATGCAACATAAAATATCTTAGAACAAAGAAGAAAAAATTGGGCCATTTGATTCCTGATACAATAATTAAAGGGTCTAACTTTTGAAGGAGGCAACATTATGAAAGAAATTAAGGGCGCACTCATTGGCAAGGAAAAAAAGATCGCAATTGTCGTATCTCGTTTTAATGAATTCATTTCCCGAAAACTGGTTGACGGAGCAATTGATTGTCTAATAAGGCATGGTGTGAACGAGAACGATATAAAAATCTACTGGGTCCCTGGGAGCTTTGAAATCCCGGGATTGGCACGGAGACTGAAAATTGCAAAATATGACTGTATAATATGCCTCGGTGCAGTAATCAGAGGTGATACCCCGCATTTTGATTACATTGCGAACGAGGTCACAAAAGGCATTGCCCTTCTGAATCTTGAACCCGGCGCACCTGTGATTTATGGTATAATCACTGCTGACACAACTGAACAGGCAATAGAAAGGGCAGGAACAAAAATGGGTAACAAAGGCTGGGATGCGGCAATGACCGGCCTTGAACTAATCAATTTATACGCGCAATTAAAATGAAGAAAAGTGAAGAAGTGGTTGTATGAGTCGTAGACTCGCAAGGGAACTTGCCTTGAAAATCCTTTACTGTTACGACAGCGGCAGAAAAGAAATCCCTCTAATAATGGACGAAATCCTCGATAAGAAGAAATATGACTCTTCAGTGAAAACATTCACAAAGAAACTTGCCATGTCTACTCTTAATAACCTGGAATCAATTGATGAACAAATAAAGGGTGTAATAAAGAATTGGGAATACGACCGTATATCAACAATTGATAGACTTATTTTGAGAATAGGTGTTTGTGAATTACTTTTTTTTGAGGACATACCCTGTGAAGTGACGATTAACGAAGCAATTGAGATAGCAAAAAAATACGGTAATGATGAATCAAACAAATTTGTGAATGGCATCCTTGATGCCATAGCAAGAAAAACAAAAAAATTGAGGAAGCATGAAGGCAGCAATAATTAGTGATATCCATTCAAACCTGGAAGCCCTCCAGGCAGTTTTGAAAGATATAAAGAAACGCCGTATCAAGAATATCTTTTGTCTGGGGGACCTGGTTGGATATGGAGCAAACCCCAATGAATGCATTGAACTATGTATAAAGGAATCCGACGCAATCATTGCTGGCAATCATGATTGGGCTACTATTGATAAAACTGATGTATCAAAATTCAATGCGGTTGCCGCAACTGCTGTCAAATGGACGAAAGGACAGATAAAACCAGAAAATATCAAAAGGCTTCAAGATTTGCAGCTCACGCATAAGATTGGCGATTTACTTCTTGTACACTCTACTCCTGACCATCCTGAAGAATGGCATTATCTATTTCAACTGGATGAGTTTGAGAGGGAATTCAATTACTTTGATGAACAGATTTGCTTTGTTGGCCACTCGCATATCCCGAGTGCGGTGTTCCAGGATGCAAATGGTTATACGGATTTTTTGAGGGAAAACCCTTTTCCTATCATCAAGAGGAGAAAATATATAGTAAATGTCGGCAGTGTGGGGCAACCACGAGACCTTGATCCGCGGGCGAGTTATGTTATATATGACGGCAATAAGAATTCAATTGACTTTATCAGAATAGAATACAATATTCCTATGGCAGGTCAGAAGATTATTGATGCAGGACTACCAGAAATCCTATCGGAAAGGTTACTTGTTGGTAAATAGCCTTGTGATAAACCAAGACCTTTAGAGTTTGTCTAAATTTTTGAATGGGAGAGGTATAATGGCAAGAAAAGGTCCAGTCTCGCAGATGAAAGAAGAGATTAAAAGCAAGGAAGGAGAAATTAAGGAACTAAAGGACAACTATTTGAGGGCGCTTGCTGAGTGGGATAATTATCGGAAAAGAATGGAGAACGAATTTGCAGAATTCAAGAAATATGCCAAGGTTGATTTTATTTCAAAACTTCTTCCCGTGCTTGACAATTTCGACCGTGCACTTGCCGGTGCTGAATTGAATCCGAACTTTGAAAGCTTCTATAAAGGTGTAGAGATAATTGAAAGACAGTTAAGAGATATTTTGAAATCAATGGGTCTGATTGAATACTCTGGACTAGGTGAACAGTTTGACCCAGCTTTGCATGATGCAGTTGGTGTTATTGCCAATGACACTCATCCAGAGAATACTATAATTGAAGAGATTAGTAAGGGTTATAAGATTGGAGACCGAGTGATAAAGCCTGCAAAAGTCCTGGTCTCTAAACCCGAAGCGAAAGGAGGTCAAGAAAATGTCCAAGATAATCGGGATTGATTTAGGAACAACAAATTCCTGCGTTGCGGTATTAGAGGGCGGTCAGCCGGTCGTAATACCAAACCCGGAAGGCGGAAGAACAACACCTTCGGTGGTTGCATTCACCAAGACCGGAGAACGACTTGTTGGACCACTAGCAAAACGACAGGCAATAACAAATCCGGAAAACACTGTTTACTCGATAAAACGATTTATGGGTAGAAGATACAGTGAGGTCCCTCAGGAAATTGCACGAGTTCCCTACAAGGTTGTTGAGCATACAAACGGTGATGCCTGGGTTGAAGTAATGGGTTCTAAATACTCTCCCCCAGAGATTTCGGCAATGATTCTGCAGTATTTGAAGCAGGCTGCTGAATCATATCTTGGGGAGAAAATCACAAAGGCAGTGATCACTGTTCCTGCTTATTTCAATGATTCCCAGCGCCAGGCAACAAAAGATGCAGGTAAAATTGCCGGCTTGGAGGTGTTAAGAATAATAAATGAACCTACAGCCTCCTCACTGGCATATGGTCTTGATAAAAAGAAGAACGAAAAAATAGCAGTGTATGATTTTGGTGGTGGCACATTTGATATTTCCATACTGGAGATTGGTGAAGGTGTATTTGAAGTGCGTTCAACAAATGGTGACACTCATTTGGGTGGGGATGATCTTGATGAACGCATAATGCACTATATTGCTGATGAGTTTATGAAAGAACATAGTATTGACCTAAGAAAAGATATTACTGCTTTGCAACGTCTGAAAGAAGCTGCGGAAAAGGCAAAATGTGAACTATCTACAGTAATGGAAACTACCATCAGTCTTCCATTTATTGCTTCTGACAAAGATCGCACACCTTTGCACTTAGAAATGAAATTGACGCGTGCCAAGTTAGAATCACTCGTTGAGGATTTGGCCCAGCGTTCAATTCCACCGATAAAACAGGCACTCCTGGATGCCGGATTATCAACACAGGATATAAATGAAATAGTACTTGTCGGCGGACAAACAAGGATGCCACGCATACAGCAAATTGTTCGCGAATTTTTTGGAAAAGAGCCGCACAAAGGCATAAATCCTGATGAAGTTGTTGCAGTGGGCGCAGCGATTCAGGGTGCAGTCCTGAGCGGCGAAAAGAAAGATATACTACTGCTGGATGTCACGCCACTGACTCTGGGCATTGAAACCCTTGGACAGGTAATGACGCCTATCATCCCTCGTAATACCACCATTCCAACAAAGAAATCTCAAATCTTCACGACTGCCGAAGATAATCAGACCGCCGTTACAGTCCATGTGCTACAAGGTGAAAGACCTATGGCATACCAGAACCGAACCCTCGGGAAATTTGACCTTTACGGCATTCCACCAGCACCACGAGGTATTCCTCAAATTGAAGTTGCATTTGACATAGATGCAGATGGTATTCTCCATGTTTCAGCAAAAGATCTTGGCACCGGCAAAGAACAGAAGATAAGGATTACTGCTTCTAGTGGTTTATCAAAAGAAGAAGTTGACAAGATGATGAAAGATGCTGAAGAACACGCAGCAGAAGACAGAAGACAAAAAGAACTGATTGAAGTAAGAAACCGAGCAGACAGCGTAATCTATAGTGTAGAAAAGACCCTCAGGGAATACGGCGACAAAATTTCCTTTGAGGAGCGGAGTGAAATTGGAAAGAAGCTTGAGGTGCTCAAACAAAAGAAAGATGGCGCAGACATTAGTGGTATTACCCAGGCAATAGACGATTTGCAACAGGCAGTATACAAACTATCTGAAGCAGTCTATCGTGAAGCAGCAAGCAAAGCGCAACAAACAGGTCCATCTGAACCACCACCAGAGGGTCCGAAGCCTGAACAAGGTCCACAGCCCGGTGGCCCTGACTATAGGGTTGTGGATGATGAAGGAAACAAATAGCAGGACATCAGGTTATCAGAACATCGGGATATCAGTTTGGTAAAATACCCACAAGGGTTTTGGTGTACAGATTATGAAGAAAGATTATTACGAAGTACTCGGGGTTTCAAGAAAAGCCTCTGCTGACGAGATAAAAAAAGCGTATCGGGATCTTGCGAAGAAATGGCATCCTGATATGAACCCTGACAACAAGAAAGAAGCTGAAGAAAAATTCAAGGAAATCTCTGAAGCATACGAGGTATTGATGGACTCTCAAAAAAGGCAGTTGTATGACAGCTATGGGCATGATGGTGTATCTCAAACATTCCGTGGAGGCGGTTTCTCCTGGGATGACTTCACACATTTTGACGACCTGCAAGATATTCTTGGAAATCTATTTGGCGGCTCAATATTTGAAGATTTTTTTGGCACACCAAAGACTCGTACAACACGAAGGAAAGGCGGTGACATACATGTTGTTCTAAGAGTATCTCTTGAAGAAATCGTAAATTCTGCAAAGAAACAATTCAAGGTTAGCCGCAACGAATACTGCAGTTCCTGTTCAGGAAAAGGTGGGCACGATTTTACCACCTGTCCGCAGTGCGGAGGGAAAGGGCAGGTCAGAACTCAGACCAGAAGTTTCTTCGGCACTTTCACCAGTGTCTCAACCTGTCCCAAATGTCAGGGCAGCGGTGAAATGATAAAAACACCCTGTGTAAAATGTGGTGGCACCGGTAGAATAAAAAATTCACGCACTGTAGAAATAAAAATTCCAAGGGGTATCAGCAGTGGCCAGTATATTGTATTACAGGGTGAAGGACACTACGCACCTGGTGGCAAAGGAAACATAATTGTTGAGTTTGAAGAAAAACCACATGAATATTTTGAAAGACGCGGTGATGACCTTTACATCAGAATACTGACCCCCTATTCAACGTTGATAAATGGTGGCACTATTGAAATTCCAGGGCTTAATGGTTCAAAAGACACTGTCAAAATTCCAAGAGGATGCAGTGCCCCTGAAATAATCAAGATAAAAGGTAAAGGCATGCCCCGGATAAATGGTGGCAGTGGTGACCTCTATGTGGAGATTGATTTAAAACCCCTATCAGGTTCAGACCGGAACCTCAGCAAACTTATTGAGGAGCTCAAGAAATACGAAGGTGAGCCAGTGGTTCGAAAACGCTCGTTCTGATTGAAAATTATGTCTGAAGAATTACACAACTTATTTTTCATCAAAGAAGACCAAATACAGAATTCCAAGATTATTCTCACTGGTCCTGAATTTCACCATATAAAAAATGTTCTTAGAAAGAAATCAGGCGAGGCAGTATACTTCACCGATGGCAAAGGCAATCAGTATAAAACAGAAATTGAGCAAACTCTACACAATGCAATGATAATAAAGGTAATTGAAAGGAAACTGATTATCAATGAGAAACCAGTAAATCTCGACCTGGGTTTGGTTTCTTTAAAAACCGGCAGAACCGACCTAATCATTGAGAAAGGCACTGAATTGGGCGTTCATAAATTTATCTTTTTTGTTTCTCAACATGCAGTCATTAGAAATTTAAAACCACCAAGAATTGAGCATTTCAAGAAAATCGCCTTATCTGCTATGCTACAATCCCAGCAATATTATCTTCCTGATATTGTTTTAGTTGATGATATTATCAAGGAATTTGCCAATTACGATGCTGTAATTGTCGGTGACAAAGATGGTAAAGATAGAATGATGCCCGGCGTTATGAACATTCTCCTGTTGGTTGGACCTGAAGGTGGTTTTTCACCTCAAGAAATATCAGCCTTCCTCAACAATAAAGCAAAATTGGTTTCTTTCGGCAGGAATCGACTACGCAGTGAGACGGCTGCTATCGCCGGGATAGTAAATATTTTGTCATATTACAACCAGTAGCATTATAGGTTTGTGATTGATTACCCGTATCATTTGTTACTATCAAGTCACAAGCGAGCAAGTAATATGATTTGCCATTGACTTAATTGGTAATTTGATTAAACTTAAGTGTGATTTTTGACTACGGAATATTTCTCTTGTTTTCTCTTTTGATTGTATTTATTATAATTGGACGAATTGAATGGGTAAATCATATCAGAAGCACAAACTCCATCCCTTTACGCATTGTCGTAAACGGAACAAGAGGAAAATCAACAGTCACAAGACTACTCGGTGCTGCATTAAAGGCAGGGGGCTACAAGACCCTTGCCAAGACAACCGGAACAAAGCCAAGGTACATCATCAATAATCAGATTGAAAAACCAGTTATAAGACCGGGGAGGGCAAACATACACGAACAACTATCCATTACCAGGAAAGCAGTCCAGGAAAAAGTAGATGCTATTGTTTTTGAAAATATGTCTTTGAGGCCTGATTTGCAATGGGTTGAGGAAAGTAAGATAATTTCCCCTCAGATAGTCGTCATCACAAATGTGCGGTCTGACCATCTTGAAGTAATGGGACCTACCTTAGAGAATATCGCAAAAAATTTTATAAATGCAGTTCCACAAAATGCAAAGATATTTACTGGCGAAAAAGTCTTATTTTGCTTATTAGAGAAACTGGCTAAAGACCGTGGACTTGATATTTATCTTAGCGCCGAGAATGAGCTCACAGACGAAGACCTGAAACCTTTTCCCTATT
>JBDRWH010000008.1:4385-8145 GCA_039802325.1 Caldifarciminota bacterium | reverse complement strand
ACATCGCGAAAACGTCGCGTTGGTTTTAAGTGTGTGTAAACACCTCGGAATTAAGAAAGATGAGGCTCTTGCACAAATGTATAAGTATATCCCAGATTCTGGAGTATTAAAAATATATAATCTAACTATCGGTGGCAAAAACATTTTACTTTATAATGCCCTTGCAGCAAACGATCCTGACTCCACCTATTTCATTTATGAAAGGGTTGAGAAACCTGAAAAGAATTTTTATGTCATTGTCAATTGCAGGGCTGACCGAATTGACCGTTCAGTACAATTAGGTAGACTGATAAGCACAAAGATTAAGGCAGATTTTTATTTCTTAACTGGTGGTGAGACACGTGTATTATATCGTACCGCAATAAGAAATGGTATGGACAGAGAAAAGTTGATTGACCTCGGCAATAAGAATGTGGAATCTGTGTGTAAAAAAGTAGCCGACCTCGTCAATGACAAAGGGACAATACTGGCGATTGGGAATATAGTTGGCTACGGCGAAAGACTGATTGAGCACCTTGTTCAAATAGGAAATCCACAGCATTGTACATCATCATCCGCCCCCTTCCGGGGTAATGAGTAGCAAACATGATTGTTATTGCTGTTGGTTTAGGAATGATGCTAAATCTCCTGCTAACCGAGACGATCGGTCTTGCCGCAGGTGGTATTGTTGTTCCCGGCTATATCGCATTAAATCTGCATCAACCCGATATGGTCGTAAGTACCGTGATTATGGCATTAATAACTTATCTTTTGCTATATCTTTTATCCCGTTTCATCTTACTTTATGGCAGAAGACTACTAATAGTATCCATTATCATTGGCTATCTACTTGGATACCTGACAAGAGTATATCCTTCACTTACTCTTGAAACACTGAAACTTGATATAACAACGATTGGATTTGTTGTTCCGGGTCTGATCGCATACTGGATGCAGAGACAGGGCATTATAGAAACAATCAGCACAATGGTAATTGCCGCAGTGATTGTAAGACTGATATTGATAATCCTGACTGGAGGTGCAATATTGCCATAAAATGGAGGAGCGGTAAATTGCCAAATTATTTACTAATTTCTGTTACAATCGTTTCTTTAATATTCATATTTTTAACACTCCATTATAAGACAAAACATTATGCTCCATATTATCAGGAAAAAATAGAGAGTGCTCGTTTAACAAAGGACCTGTTCGAGAAAATAAAACAAGAAAGAATAAAAAAAGGTTTAATAATAGATCCGATCAATGACCCAAATCAAACTGGATTGATTGGATTAGAACATTCACCAATTACAAGCGAACCCGGTGATCTAAATGCTAAACTAACCACAACGAATCCCAACATTTCCGCAGTAATTATTGAGTTATTCAAAAAATGCCACTTGAATGATGGAGATTTTGTCGCTATTTCGTTTAGTGGCTCCTTTCCCGCATTAAATCTTGCAGTCCTTTCGGCAATCCAGACTTTAAATTTTAAACCGATTATCATCACTTCTGTGAGTTCTTCAATGTGGGGCGCAAATATTCCTGAATTTACCTATCTTGATATGGAAAAGACTTTATTTCAAAATGGACTCTTGCGATTTCGTTCGGTTGCCGCTTCTCTTGGAGGTATTGATGACATTGGCAGGGGGATGAGCCCTGAAGGAAGGAAAATTCTTGAAACGGCAATAAAAAGAAATGAAGTCATAGAACTGAAATCAAGAAATCTTGAAGAGGCGATAGAAAAACGATATGGATTATATTACGAGATTGCTGGTGAAGAAAAAATTTCCTGTTTTATAAATATCGGTGGCGGTGCAACTGCACTCGCAGGATACGAACTGCCCACAGGAATTTTAGATCCAATCAAGTATTCTTTCCATCAGGGGCTTGCCGGTAGGTTTCTCAAGAACGGCGTAAAGGTAATAAATATCAATAACATTGCTACATTGACGAGGCGTTATGAACTTCCCATTGCGCCCATACCTCTTCCTGAAATCGGCAAGGGCAAATTATACTATGAAAATCGCTATTCCGTTGTTCTCTCCACAATCTTTCTTGTCATTCTCAGTGTTATAATTTTTGTAGTGATGAGGATTGACATTGATTATTATATCAGGAGGCACAAAAATGATTAATATTGTACTATTTTTTATCCTGAATCAGGTTGTAAATGTTTCGCCAGGCAATGAAGTCAAAATAAAAATTCAGACGCTGAAAGAAGAGACTTATTATATCCTGACCAAAAACCAACCTGTAGAGATAAAAGTCTCTGGTCCAACCTGGCTTCGGGTTTATACAAGGATTCCCTGGTCCGGTGAGAGAAAAGGAACCAAATTATACAAATTGATTTTACAGGAAGATGATATAAAAGAAAAGTTTATTACACTGGAAGGTGAGTATTCAAAGGCATCCCGCATTGATAATATTAGACTGAGTAAATGGCGCTCGTTTTATATAAATGTTCCAGAAGGAAACCACTCCTACCATCTTATCCACTGGCGTGCACCAAGTGATACAATCTTTGTGAGATTTACATATGAATCACCGGGCAAATGGCAGGATATTACACCACTGTCTTATGATGCTAAACTTGAACTCGTTGAGGATGAGAAAATCATTAATTACTTTGAGGCGACTAGAGAAAAACCCGTTGTTTTAGAAATAGAAGGACCGAAGAAATTAAAAATCATCTCGCGTTTGAATTTAAAAGCAGAAACCAAGGAGGAACAAATATATTCTATCAATGTCAAAGAAAAAGGTAAAACGATAAAATCCATCCTTTATCGTGCATACCCTTCAGAAACCGTTCATTATAACAACCGTCCAGGCACATTGCCATCAAATCCCCACATCTTTTTTCTCAATGTCCGTAAAGGGCTTCATCGTTATGAATTTTCCATTGAAAATTCAGCGGAGTGCGGGTTGAGATTTCTAATTGAATCAAAATGAATATCGTTTTATTCTTGTTTACAACATTTGATTACTCAATCAGCACAAATCTTGATTTTGCCTATGATGATAACATCTTTGAATATTCCAAGAAATATCTCGAAGAATTCACAAAAGCCGTAAACCCTGAACGTTTCCCATTCGAAACCTATGATGATTTATATGCAAACTTTGGGCTGGATTTGTTGATTCGTAATAAATTCATCGGTCAACATACCACAACTTTCAGTTTCAGTTTCACCGGGTATAATTATTTTGTAAATAGGCAAAAAAATTATTCCATCATTTCAACCGGAATGAGACAATCATTTGGTAAGGTCGCTGTCAGGTTTGGTTATTTGATAATGCCCGGATATTTGATTCGTTATTACCGCGACCCACTTGGAACAGACTATATTGGTTGCGAATTTACCGAAAATTTATTCACCCTTAAAACAAATCTGAAGTTAAATCCAATAGATTTTGGCGCTGTTATTGGTTATGAGTTTGATGACTACATTGAAAATTTTGATATTTATGATTCAAAGGCAATTAGACTTGGACCATCTTTTGATTTTTCACTATCCAGGTCTTTTAACTTCAAAATTAACTATGAATTCAAATCTTCTCATGCAAAGGGCCCAGTGCCTGATATTTCCTATGTTCAACATCGTTTTGGTGCCCAGCCGACTTTTAGAATGAACTTTCCTAAATTTTCAGAAATTGTTTTGGAGTATCAATTAAAATACCGAATTTTTACGACCGAGGTCTCCCCTATCCTTGATTCACCACACAGTGGTCGGCTTGACATCACGCACAGGTTCAGAACCGATTATAGATTTCCAATCTT
>JBDRWH010000008.1:0-4375 GCA_039802325.1 Caldifarciminota bacterium | reverse complement strand
TATCTCTCTTTTGATTACGCCTATGAAATTCGCAATGCACATTCCGATGTCTACAAAGATATTGATCAGCATAAGAATTACACTAAATGGACGGCTGGCTGTGGGCTGGAATTTTTGTATTAAATGTAGGGCAAGGCTTCGGCTTTGCAACCTTAATACGGAGAGTATATGAAGAAAATAAAATTTCTTTCGCCCCTGATATTACTAATCTTATCCTGTCACCGTCCCCAGATTGAGCCACATAATCTGGTGGTCATAAGTCAGTGTAAACTTCCAGGATATTCGGTAAATATTGATATCAAGGGAGATTATGCTTACATCGCAAATGACCAGGGTGGATTACAGATCGTTGATATATCAAGTCCAGAATTAACCTATGTTGCGGGTCAGTATTTTCACCAGACAAATATCCAGGGTGTAGCAGTTAGAGATAGTTTTGCATATCTCGCACTTGCTGCTGGACCACCGAATAATGGCGGAATGCTGATTGTGAATATTTCTGATCCTTCAAATCCGTCTTTTGTAGGACAGGATAACTGGTTTTATGGGTATAATGTCTTTGCACCGCCCAATGATTCAAAATATGTATATGTTGCAGCAAGATACTGGTTCATCGTTGAAGATGTCTCCTGGCCACAATATCCAAGTTATGTGCGCAGATTTGCCACACCCGGGAATGTTCACAGTCTATTTGTTGTTGATTCGCTCTCATATTTAGCCTGCGAACAGATGGGTTTAATAATCTATAACCTAAATAATCCCGATAGCACAGCAAAGATTGGCGAAATGGATACCCCTTCAAACGCAAGGGATATCTTTGTATTAGATAATATCGCCTATATCGCTGATGGCTATGATGGGCTGGTCCTGATTGACGTATCAAATCCATCCAAACCAGAGCTAATTGGCAGTTATGATACACCTGGATATGCCCAGGGTATATTTGTTGAAAATGGTCTTGCCTATATAGCAGACGGCAGCAGTGGGTTAAAGGTAATTGATTTATCAGACCCTAATAATTTAGAAATCTATGCTGAATTAAAAACGCCCTATGCTTATAATGTCTATGTAAGGAATGGACTGATATATCTTGTTGACAGGGACCTCGGACTCGTTATAATTAAAGAGGAAAATTAATGATTACTCTATCCTTGCTTCTCTTATCTACATTAAACGGTCTTGATGTTCAGATTGTTAACCAAACAGAAAATTCAATCCGGTTGAGAATTCCTTTTGCTAATAATATATTGGAGCCAGTGAATATAGGATTTATAATCTCCCCCGGGAGACCGGTGTATGAATGTTTGGGAGAAGAAAGCAATAATCCTGTAGATATTGGTCCACCGGTAAAATTAAAGGATTATGATCTTTATCCGGTGATTATCAATCCATCCGCAGGTATTAAAGAATTTGATTTGAATCTTCGCTTTTCTAAATATCAAGAAATCAAACTTCCCAACAGTCTTGCCCAAATCTTCAAAAACCTGATTTTAAATTACGAATACAATCCTGAAGCAAAACCACTGGGAATTTTGATTATCACACCCAATTCATTTTATAATATGGTCTTACCCCTTGCGGATTGGAAGGAAAAAAAAGGCTGGAAAGTAACGGTTGCCCGCCTTTCCGAGACAGGAACCTCAGCAACTGCAATAAAAAATTATATCGCAAATGCATATCACAACTGGAATCCGCCGCCGGAATATGTTATCCTGATCGGTGACAAGGATAGTATTCCCTGTTTCACGGTATCTTCTAATCCTACAGATCACCCTTATACAACTATTGATGGTTCTGATTTTCTTTCTGATCTATTGATTGGCAGGCTATCTGTCGCTAATGTAAATGAATTGAATACAGTGATTGCAAAAATTATTAATTACGAAAAAAATCCATATACCACAGATACTCTCTGGTTCAAAAGAACACTGATGGTTGCAGGCAATTATCCTGATAATCAAATGACAACACCGATTCCGACCAAGCGCTGGGTACGTGAGAAATTTCTGAATAATGGATATTATCAGGTTGACACAGTCTTTTATCCACCAATCTCAAATGGTGTCACCGCGATCACCAATTCGGTAAATCAAGGTGTCACATTCATAAACTATCGTGGTGGTATTGCTTCGTGGTCAGGATGGGATCGACCAAGTTTTTACAACACAGATGTGATTGGGCTTTCCAATGGCTGGAAATTACCCGTGGTAACAAGCATTGTCTGTTTGACTGGCAACTTCAATGCCGAACCCTGTTTTGGCGAATCCTGGTTAAGAGCAGGTAATCCATCAACCCCGAAAGGTGCTGTAGCGTTCTTTGGTGCTTCACCCCCCACCACCCATTCAAGGTGGAACAACTGCCTTGACTTTGGTATCTATCACGGGTTATTGCAGGACAGTATATACTATTTAGGAGCAATGACATATCGTGGAAAAATAGAAATTTATGTAAACTTCCCATTAGAAACCTCTCCAGACTCCGGGAGCGAATTCTATTTCAATGCTTATAATTTGCTCGGTGATCCTTCACTTGAAATCTGGACGGATGTGCCAAAAAATCTTATTGTCAATCACCAGACAGCCATACCTGTTGGAACAAATCAATTTTTAGTCCAGGTCTTAAATTCCTCTTCGCAACCGGAAAAAGGGGCACTGGTAAGCATTTATAAGAAAAATGAAACAAAGGAGGTTGGATTTACTAATGCCAGCGGTATTGCAAGTTTTCAAATCAATACAAACATTCCTGATACGCTCTTCGTGACCGCCACAAAACACAATTTCAAACCCTATTGTGGCTATGCAATGGTAAACAACTCAGCAGTCTTTGTAGGATATTATAGCCACACCATTGCCGACCCCGGCGGTAATAACAATGGTGAGATAAATCCTGGAGAGAGTATTGACCTTACAATAACATTGAAGAATTTTGGCAACTCAACAACTGCAACGAATGTCTCAGCACAACTCTCTACGACTGACCAATCAATAACAATTACAGATTCAATTAAGAATTATGGGAGCATTGCACCAGGGGCTACAGGTATTGCCACACCATTTGTATTCAATGTATCACAGGGTATAAAAGATAATCACACAATTAAATTCAGTCTTGACATTACTTCTTCCCAGGGCAACTGGAATTCAGTGCTCTGGCTCACCGCAAAGGCACCAGAATTTGAGTATCAAAGATGTCAAATCTTAGATGGCGGTAATGGAATACTTGAACCCGGAGAGACATCGGATTTGACAATTTCAATAAAAAATATTGGCGGACTCATTGGTACAAATCTTCAAGGAATTTTGAGGTCATTGAATCCTGGAGTATCGGTCATTGATTCTATCGGTTCATTCGGTAATATTCAAGTTGGCGATTCGGCAACAAATTCAGGTGATATGTTTCGGGTAAATACGTCATCTCAACTTGCCCCGGGTCACGAGATAAATTTCTTAGCCATTTTATCTGAAGGTAATTGGATAAGGGATACAATTCGGTTCAGCATTATCATCGGTATCATTAATTCAAACTCACCCACAGGACCAGACGGTTATGGTTATTACGTGTATGACAACACTGATACAAATTATCCTGAAGCACCAACATATAACTGGGTTGAAATGGATCCTGATTTGGGAGGTCAAGGTACAATTTTGAATCTATTGAATGATGAGACAAAAACAGTAAACATGCCTTTTGATTTCAAATACTACGGCAACAACTACGATAAACTCTCAATATCTTCAAACGGCTACATTGCCATGGATTCAACCTGGATTGCAGATATGTATAACTGGCATATCTTTGGTGCGGGTGGTCCACCCTTGCTCATTGCACCATTCTGGGATGATTTAGACCCGAATGCTACTGATTCCAGCGGCAATGTCTGCTATTATTACGACGGTTCAAATCATACATTCATAATTGAATGGTCAAGGATTCAACATCTCCACAATCCGACCGCACCCACACCAGCAGAATTACAGACTTTTGAGATTATCCTGTTTGACCCCAACTACTATCCCACACAAACCGGCGATGGTGAAATATTGTTCCAGTATAAAAAGATAAATAATGATGATTACTGGCATAACTATGCCACGGTCGGTATCAGAGATTACAATCATATTAACGGACTTGAATATTCCTATGCTAACCAATACCCATCTTCTGCAGCACTACTTGAAAACAACCGGGCAATTAAATTCACAACTGACCAGCCCGACCCATTCCCGGGTATAGAAGAACTTGATAAGTCAAAAGTGAGAAGTAAGAAGTTAGAAGTATATCCCAACCCGCTCAGGACTCGGTGTGTGATTAAATTCCAAATTCCAAATCCCAAATCCCAAACAAATCTCAATCCCGAAATCCCAAATAATTC
>JBDRWH010000007.1:0-25082 GCA_039802325.1 Caldifarciminota bacterium | reverse complement strand
CTCTATCTATTTTATATTTGTTTCAACCAGTTGAGTCTCATGAACAGCCCAGCTTGTTGAATCAACAAAACTCAAGTACTGTCTGACCAGACCTACTCCAGGAGCATAATACATATAAACTGTGTCGTCTGGATTCCATGTCCAGTATACTCCTATTTCCCAGCAGTCATCATATGTGCCTGCAGGAACCGAAACATTCTTTTTTCCAACCACCACGGCTTTTGAGGTAGAATTGGAATCACTGTATATTGTCCAGGAATTGCCCTGTTCAATTGGAAACTTAAGCAGGGTATCACCAATGACCGCACCTAAAGAGTCGTAAGACACAACATAATCATCAGTCTGTTCCAGGTATGAACTATCTTTCCAAGTATCACCTTCAGTTATTGCTTCAAAAACCGCGGTTCCGTTATTCAATGTCGTTTCCCTGCTGATCGTCATGGTTGTACTGGTGGTATCAGACCACAGAATAGAATCACCCTCGCCATGTGTACTGATATGGTCATATTCCCAGGTATTTCCAACTGTGATTGGGAATATGTCTTTTTCGCCACCACAACCAACAAAAACAATCAGCACTGCGATCGGTAATAGTAGCTTTTTCATTGAATCTCCTTTCAGGGTGCATTATAGCCAAATTTAATTTTTTGTCAATCCTTTTGCTTATTTTGCGAGTTTGTTGAATTTGATACCGGATTGTTTGAGCATTTGAATTGCCAATTTATCTGGATATGGTTCTTTGAAAATAATTCTCTTAATCTTTGCATTTATTAACATCTTGGTGCAGATAAAACAGGGCTGATGCGTAGTATAGATTGTAGAACCTTCAATGTTGACCCCAAAATTTGCTGCCTGGATAATTGCATTCTGTTCAGCATGGACACCCCTGCATAATTCATGTCTTTCACCTGATGCAATACCCATCTTTCCCCGCAGACACCCTACCTCTTCACAATGGGCAATCCCGCTCGGTGCACCATTGTAGCCAGTTGCAAGGATTCTTTTGTCTTTCACAATAACAGCACCTACCTGTCTGCGCAAACACGTGGAACGTTTTGCCACCAGTTCTGCAATTGCCATAAAATATTCATCCCAGGATTGTCTCATGATAGATTACATTCAAGAATCAAGGTAACTTTCTCTGATGTTTTTCTGATTCCAGTCATTCCCGCGTAAGCGGGAATCCACGAACTTCATCTTAACATACTTCATCGTACAGATCTTTCCATTCAGGATTGAATTTTCTTATCAGTTCAATCTTCCATAGACGCTTCCATTTTTTGGGCCTCTTCTCTCTTGTTATCGCCTCATACGCATTATTAAAGATTTCATAATAGACAAGATAATGAACACTATATCTTTGAGTAAAACCATTAACAAGATTGTTTTTATGTTCATATATTCTTTTGGCTAAATTATTTGTAATCCCTATGTATAATGTTCCATTCTTTCTACTTGCCAAAATGTAAACATAGTAATTTTTGGCCATGCTGTAAAGAAGAATTATGGATTCCTGTTTGCACAGGAATGACAAAAAGACATCATACCTCTGCCTTTATGCGTGCAATTGATACAACCTTGTCCCCTTTTTCCAGTGTTATTATCTTCACCCCCTTTGCTGCCCTGCCCATCACCCTTATCGCATTTACCGGTGTTCTTATCCCTTTTCCACTCTTGGTCATGGCAAGCAAATCATCTTCGTCATTGACATTGACTGCACCAGCAACCTTGCCGGTTTTTTCATCAATTGTCATTGCCCGAACACCCTTTCCGCCCCTTCCTTTCTCATTCACATCCGCAAACTTTATCCTTTTGCCAAGGCCATTTTCACCAATAATCAGCATATCTTCTTCTTCACGGGCAATGTTGAAGCTCATTACTTCATCTCCTTTTTCCAGCCGCATGCCCCGAACACCACTTGCATTCCTGCCCATTGGTCTTATTTTTTTCTCAGCAAACCTCAAGGTCTGGCCATTGTGCGTTGTCAATAACACCGAATCTTTTCCTGTTGTCAATTCTGCGGCAATCAAACGGTCATTTTCTTCTAACTTAATTGCAATTATTCCTTTTTTTCTAACATTTTCATATTCATCCAACGCGGTCTTTTTTACCTTCCCATATTTTGTGCTCATAAAAATAAAGAATTTATTGGAAAATTCTTTTATCCCCAGACACGCAGTTACCTTCTCACCTTCACTCATTTCAATCAAGTTGGCAATTGACCTGCCCCGTGAGAAAGGACCTGCCTCAGGTATTTCATAAACCTTTGTCGCATAGACCTTGCCACGATCCGAGAAAAAGAGGAGTGTATCAGTGGTCTTTGAAATTAAAAGTTGATTGGCAAAATCTTCTTCACCGGTCTCCACGAGTTTTCTGCCCTGACCACCCCGGGTCTGATTTCGGTATGTAGTAATGGGTTGTCTTTTTATGTAGCCACGCTGGGTGAGCGTAATGACCATATCTTCTTCGGCAATCAGGTCTTCAATTGTGAGCTCTTCTGGTTCCATTTCTGAAATGGTGGTTCTTCTACTGTCCTGATACTGACCCGCAAGTTCATTCAATTCTTTCTTTATTACGCCATATACCCCTTTTGAAGATGCAAGGATTGATTTGAGTCGGGCAATTTCTTTTATCAAACCCAGATACTCTTTTTCTAATGATTCCTTTTCAAGATTGGTCAAACGGGCAAGTCGCATATCAAGAATTGCCTGTGCCTGAATCTCGGTGAGCGAAAATCGCTTCATTAATCTTTCTTTTGCGACTTTTACATCTGCAGATTTCTTAATAATGTTGACCACCTCATCAATATTCTCAATTGCAATTTTCAATCCTTCAAGGATATGCGCCTTCTTCTCTGCCTCGGCGAGTTCAAATTTTGTTCGGCGCGTGATAACTTCAAACCGAAAATCAAGAAAATGCCTGAGTGCCTGTTTTAAGGTTATCGTCTTTGGCACACCATCAACCAACGCCAGAATTTGTATGCTAAATGTTGTTTGTAAATTTGTATATTTATAGAGGTTATTTAATACAATTTCAGGAGTGGCGTCCCTTTTCAATTCAACAACAACACGGATACCATCCTTGTCTGATTCATCCCTTAAATCAGAAATATCTTCTATCTTTTTCTCTTTGATCAACTGTGCCATTTTCTCTAATAAAGAAGATTTGTTGACCTGATATGGAATTTCCATTATCACAATTGCCTGCTTACCACCTTTTATGTCCTCAACTTTTATCTTGCCCCGGAGAATGATTCTGCCTTTACCTGTCAGATATGCTTCTTCAATACCCTTTCTGCCCGCAATAATTCCACCAGTGGGGAAATCAGGGCCAGGCACAAGTTTCAGGAGTTTCTTGTCATCTATTTCAGGATCATCAATCATTGCGTTAAGTGCATTTACGATTTCACCAATGTTATGGGGCGGGATATTTGTTGCCATTCCTACTGCAATGCCTGAAGCACCATTGCATAACAAATTGGGAAATCCAGCAGGCAGGACAATAGGTTCTTTCAGTCTTCCATCAAAATTAGGAATGAAATCAACGGTATTTTTTTCCAAATCTCTTAAAAGTTCTTCAGCAATGGGTGCTAATCTAACCTCGGTATAACGATAGGCGGCTGCAGCATCGCCGTCAACCGAACCAAAATTGCCCTGTCCATCTACCAGTGGATAGCGCATTGAGAATTCCTGTGCCATTCTGACCAGTGCATCATATATTGCCATATCACCATGGGGATGGTATTTACCAAGCACATCACCGATAACCGTAGCACTTTTCTTATGGGCACGGTTGGAGGCAAGTCCCGCTTCATTCATTGCATATAGAATCCTGCGTTGAACTGGTTTTAACCCATCGCGTACATCAGGCAAAGCCCTGCCCACGATGACACTCATTGCATAATCAAGGTAACTTGATTTGATCTCTTCTTCAATATATACGGTGTTTATACGCTCTTCCATATCTTAATTATAGCTAAAAATAGCGCAGAGTCAAGGTGCGGGAATCTACGAATTTGTTTATTTCTATTTGTTGAAAAAAGGCAGTCCTGTTATTGAAGCCAGGCTTTCCTGTGCCTTTTCTTTGACCTTGTTCTGGGCATCATTGAATGCGGCAATAATCAAGTCCTGGAGCATGTTTATGTCTTTGTCTTCAATAATCTGTGGTTCAATCTTTACGGAAAGGACATTCTGTTCGCCATCCATTTCTACTTTTACCATTCCACCTCCGGCACTCCCTTCAACCCGGATCTTCTGCAGTTCCTCGCGCATCCGCTCCTGCAATTTCATTGCTTGCTTGAAAATATCCTTCAAGTTTTCTTATCCTCCGAGGTTCTTAACTTCATTCCTTTTATCTCACTTCTTCGCCATCAAACATTGTCTTTATCGTTTGTTCAAGGCTTTCCGCATTCTCTTTTGCCTCACCAATTTTGATATTCAAACTAAAACCTTCCCCTAAAATATTTTTCAACGCCTCATTGATAATCTTTTGATTATTAGTATTTAGCAATTCCTTTTTCTGAAACTCATTTCTAACGACAATATCCAGAATCGTACCATTTAATTCAATATCGGTCTGGTGAATAATAGCAGCGAGTTTTGGACTTTTTTTACTCACCTGGGCAACGAGTTGATCTTTGCTACCCCCTGCTTTCTGGGTTTCAAAAATATCTCTGTCTGTCTTCAGTGGTTTTACATTGTTGGTCTGATAGTTAGAAACCAGCTGGGCAAAAAGCAATTCCAGGGCAATCCTTGGATTCACTGACCTTTTTATCGTATCCTCAAATTTTAAGCAAGTTTCAATAAGATTTACAAGTCGGGCATTATCCAGATCTATGCCTTTCAATAAGTTGATCTCTTCAGCAGTGGATTCAATGAGTTCATAATCTAACCCGATATGAGCAAGCAATATTTTTCTTAAATAAACAATCAGCCCTTTATATATCTCCAGAACATCTGCACCTTCTTCTATGCTCTTATTTAGTAACAAAAACATTTGCTTCAGGTCTTTATGGATAATCTGATTAATTAATTCAATATAAAAATCAATACTCAGAAATCCGACGAGTTTGAAAACATGTTCTTCGGTAATCTTACCTTCAACAAATGATGTTAACTGCTCAAGTATACTTTCTCCATCGCGAATACTACCATCAGCACGTAATGCCAGGTAATAAAGTGCTTTATCCGTGATTTCAAGTCCTTCTTTTTGCGCTATCTGTTTCAGGCGTTGAACTATTTCGCTAATAGATAGTCTCTTAAACACAAAGCGTTGACACCGGGATATGATAGTTGCAGGAACTTTTGCAGGATTGGTCGTCGCAAGAATGAATACTACATTTGAAGGAGGTTCTTCAAGGGTTTTCAATAAGGCATTAAATGCATCGGGGGTGAGCATATGGACTTCATCAATAATATAAATCTTGTAGCGTCCATGTAAAGGTGCATATTTTATGTTCTCACGAAGATTTCTTATTTCATCAATCCCCCGATTTGATGCACCATCGATCTCAATAACATCTACACTCCGACTTGTAGTGATTTCTTTGCAGGATGGGCATTCTTGACAGGGATAAAGGGTGGGACCATTGATACAGTTGAGACTTTTGGCAAAAATCCTTGCGGTGGTTGTTTTTCCCACCCCCCGGGGTCCGGCAAAAAGAAATGCGTGTCCTATGGCACCGCTGCTGATTGCACCTTTCAGTGAAAGCACAATATGACCCTGTCCAGTGAGTTCATCGAAATTCTGCGGACGATATTTTAGTGAAAAAACCCTGTGTGCCATAAAAACTGGTGACTGGTTAAAAGGTTAAATGGTTGAATTTCATTTTCCTTTAATCCCGTTTTTCCCATTGTCTATAATCCGGTCGTGCAACCCCAAATCGCCTGCCATTTCAGGAACAGCAGGGCAAAGAACTCAGCCCAGGCTTGCTTATGACCAGTCCATTTCTACTTACCGTTGCTTCCTTCCGGACCTGGCGGAGTTTGTAGACGGTGCTTTCATAAGACCCGAACCTCAACGTCCCTTAATCCTTGCTGTTGCCCCTGAAAAAACCGACTCAAAGAGGCATTCAATCCCGCATAAGCGGATTTCGGGTCATCCCGATGCGTAGCACCGGGAGTCAGGGCACCGCTAACTCCCCATTTAGCACGACCGGAACTACCTTCTAAAATCAATTTTTTCAAAAACAAATTCCTGGGGTTTTATCCCGCAAGTTCCGATACCTGCCCTCACAAGTAAAGTCTGATAACCTTCAATTCCTTTTATATCAACTTCACTGAGTCTCTGGTAATCAGGCACTCTGATACTTGCAAGAAATGTTGGGTCAGCAGACCACTCATTGTTTTTTACCAGGACATTTTTGCCGATTTCTGGATGAAGACGCAGATAACCCAATACGCCTTCCAGCACATTTCTGATTCTGTAGGAGGCAAGTCTATTCCCCTGAACAAAACTTTTGCGCATTACAATTGCAAGATATGGCATTGAGGGCATCACATAACGATTGACAAGACCTTCATCCAGAATTGTATCTCCAGCATACAACATATAACTGCGATAGGGTTCAAGCAAGAAAATTGCATCCACTTTCTTACTTGATATTGCAGTTCCCAGTTCTTCAGGTGTAAGAGGGACTTTTGTGAATTTCGTTAGTTTTTCCGTGGCAAAATTGGGCGCGATAAGATTGAAAAGATAACCATCGTCAATCAGATAACCAATCTTCTTGCCATTCAAATCCTTGAGCATTTTCATTTTTGTGCCTTTGGGAATGATGATTGCATCTGAGATACCCTTGAAAGAAATTGAAGCCATCGCCTTGACAGTATCACCATCTATGCTTGGTGAGATTAGCAGATTATACCATGGTACAGCACAGATATCATACTCTCCATTTTTCAGCCCTTGAAGCGGATCACCTTTTATGGTCACAAATTCAGGAGCAACTTTTTCAATCTTGTAGTATCTTCTGGTTGTATCAACCTCAGCAACATAAAAGGGCAAAGAACCAAAGGATTTGTCGACGCCAATGCGTATCTTTATGGGTTGTGCCTCTTTGTACTGGGGATAGCCAACAACAAATAATAATATTAGCAAACCAATAAAAATAAGAATATTGAGAATTGCCTCGGTTGTCTTCGCACTCATTTTTTCTCCTTGAGTATTTTATCTGCTTTTTGTAGATATTCCATTGCCTTTTTTGTATTGCCAATTTCACGATATGCAAAGGCAAGATTGGTCAACAGATCAATATTAGTTGGTTCTAAAG
The DNA here is from genome assembly GCA_039802325.1 of Caldifarciminota bacterium. Lineage (GTDB taxonomy): Bacteria > Hydrothermota > Tepidihabitantia > SM23-42 > JAOAFX01 > JAOAFX01. Next base: position 17,815 of record JBDRWH010000007.1, on the reverse strand, counting down.
GTAAAGCCTTTTCTTCATAGATTTCAATTGCTTTCTTATAATTCTTCTCCTGAGCATAGCATACACCAATATAGAACCAGCCTGCAAAATCATCGGGTTTGATCCTGACAAGTTCATCAAAGTATTTTCTTGCTTCTACCCACTTATTCATTTTCACCAGAAGTTCACCGGTAAAATAAAGGGCATCAGGATCTGTGAACAACAACTCTGCTGACTTTGTGAGATGGCGTAGAGCCAGAGTATCATTTCTCAAATTCAAATAAACGATACCGGCGAGATAATGGCTTCTGCCATACCCTTCATTCTCTTTTACAAACTTCTCCACATTCCTTTCCTGTGTGTTTAAGCCTTCATCAAATCCCAATTTCACCTTGAGGAACTGGTCAAGTGCGTCCCGTTTCTTTTCTTTCCACAAGGTTATCAATTCAACCGCGAGATTCTGGTTGAACTCAACATTTTTGAAAAGGAGATTTTTTAATTTTCCATATTCTTTTTCAAATGTTTTTATGGAACTATTTGTGTAGAAAAGACAGGAATCATAAACCTGTTTATCAAAAAACATCTTACCGATGAAGTAAGTCGCTTCAGCATTTTCCCTGTCAAACTCAAGCACCTTTTGATAGGCTTTATACGCCATTTCTCTGTTCCCCATATCTGCATAAATATTGCCTTCAAGAATAAATTGACTCGCATTTGTGGGATCAAGTTTCTGGGCAAATCTCAGATTTGTGAGTGCATCTTGATAGTTTTTGTCCAGGTAGTTTTTCAAGGCACTGCTGTAGAATGCCTGCCAGAATACTGATTTGTTCTTTCCACCCTCATCTGCCATCAACCATTTTATCGTTGCTACTGAATCCTTTTTGTATGCGTTTTGAAAAGCCTTGCTTGCCTCATCATAGTTGCCCAATCCGGTCTCTGCCTTGCCTAAAAGACAGTATGCAACATAATTATCAGGTGTGGTCTGTATTCCCACGAGAGCCTGCTCTTTTGCCTGGGCATATTCACCCCGCTGTAAGTATATCTTGCAGGCATTTTCCCAGGTAGCCGGACAACCAATAAAAAAGAAAACAACAAACGGTAATAGGATAGAAAGTCTTTTCATTTATTGCCTCCTCATAGGCTATTCTATATAAAAATTTGGTCAAGTCAATACCTTATTTGGTTAAATGGTTAAATACTAAGGCATAAAATATGTGTAGATGACTTGCGAGTGAATCAATTACCTCTTGATTTTTTAGAATTTATGTATATTATTATGTTAATGAATAGAATGTTGGGCAGAACCTGGGCTGAAATCTATCTTGATCGCCTGGTAAAGAACTGTTTTCTTATAAAAGAGATAGCGGGTAACAGAAAAATAATGGCCGCGATAAAAGCAGATGCTTATGGACATGGTGCAGTAGAGATAGCGAGAACCCTGCAAAAAATTGGTGTGGATATGTTTGGTGTAGCAAGTACTGAGGAAGGAATTGAACTCAGGCAAGCCGGGATAAATGCAAAAATAATAATTCTCAGTCCAATCCTGGAAAATCAAATTGATGAGATAATTGAATATGACCTAATCCCAACTATATCAGAACTGACATTTTTTGAAATACTAAATAAGAAACTACAGAAAATAGGAAAACCGATACTTATTCACATTGAAGTAGACACGGGCATGACCCGTACAGGATTTCCACTTGATAAGGCGATCAACGCAATTAGAAAAATTCAGCAATCTCCTTACATCAGAATTGAAGGAATATTTTCTCATTTCCCCCTGGCTGATTCTGACGGTGTATTTTCAAGAAAACAGATAAAGGATTTTTCACAACTTGTAGCACAATTGAATAATATGAAAATCAGACCAAAGTATGTCCATCTGGCAAATTCCTCTGGCATATTCCGTTTTCCTCAATCACATTTCAATCTGGTCCGTCCTGGAATTTCTCTTTATGGATTGACATCATCCCCTAAGGTTACTTACAACGATCATTTTCAACCAGTAATGAGTCTAAAATCAAGGATTGTCAATCTTCGTGAAGTACCTGCCAATACACCGGTAAGTTATGGTCATACCTATCGTACAAAGAGAAAGAGTAGAATTGCTACAGTCAGTGTAGGATATGGAGATGGATATCCCAGACTGCTTTCCAACAATGCAGATGTTTTATGCCGGGGCAAGAGAGCCAAAATTGTTGGAACAATATGTATGGATTTGATAATGATTGATGTAACTGACAATTCCGAGGCAAGATTAGGTGATGTTGTTACGCTGATCGGTAAGGACGGCAACGAGGAAATAAGGGTTGAGGAACTTGCACAGAAATGTAATACAATCGTATATGAAATAACCTCGGGTATCGGACCGAGAGTTGCCCGGGTATTCAAAAATGGCAACAAAATTGTCAGTGTAAGAAATTTGTTAGGAAGATGGTCAAATCATCAGCATTCAAGCTGCAGTATTAATTGAAAAAGGAGGTCGGTATGAAGCGCTTGGCTTTGCTGCTTGTCTTCGTCTCCATATTTGCACAGGAGACAACTCATACTGTAAAACCTGGTGATACATTATGGGATATCGCCGGGTTTTACTATCAGAACCCTTTTTTGTGGCCCTATATATGGCGGGCAAATCTTACTCAAATTGAAGATCCACACTGGATATATCCTGATGAGGTATTTGTCATACCACCATCACCTGAAGAATCACTTGGTGTAGCACCACCACCAAGTGAAGTGCCCTCAGAAGTACCTCCTGAAATAGTGCCTGAAGAGCAATACACCTATATTCCTCCAACACCGACAACCAAGAAAACCGCTGAAGTAATATCTGTAGTAAAAGCAGAAGAACGTATCTTCAGCGAAGATCTTATTCACCGTGCTGGATTCCTTGTCAGTGAAGACCTTCCTTTCTGGGGTAAGATTACCGGTACTGAACCGTCCGGTGAAAAACTTATTAGTGCCTATAAGACTGTCTATGTTGACCGTGCAAATGATGTAAAAGCCGGTGATATTCTCACAATATATCGACCAGGCAAAAGCATCAGTCATCCAAAAACCGGTGCCTTTTTGGGAAAAGAAATTATTGTATTGGGGAAGGTTGAAGTAGAAGAAGTTGGGGAACAGGGTTCGCGGTGCAAGGTCATTGACTCTTATGATATTATCAAGAATGGCGATTTCGTAACTCCTTATCAACCCCAGTTAGCACCTGAGAATGTAAGTTTGTCTCCTGCGACAAAGGAAATTGAGGGTTATGTCGTGGAAGTAAAATCAACCACCACAATAACACCACCTCATGTCTTTGTTTATCTTGACCAGGGTGAAAATTCTGGTATTGCAGTAGGCGATATCTTTGAGGTGTATCAGGAAAGGGTTGTCGGTGGAAAGAAAATGCCAGATTTTGCAATTGCCCGAGTCCAGGTGATAAGTATATTTGAAAGAGCTTGCATAGGCTTGCTGAGGTGGGAAGAGAAAGTGCCGGTCGTAAAGCGTGGTGAAAAGTGTCGCCTGGTAATGGAGGCGCGATGAGGGAAAAGGAGGCATTAAGTCAGGTTTACCTGTTCAGAGAACTGACACCCAGTGAGATGGATATTTTAATATCTATCTCAAAAGAAAAACGCGTCAAGAAAAACGAGGTAATTTTCAAAGAAGGCGATATTGGGGATGCATTTTATTTAATTGTCTCGGGTAGTGTCAGGATCTCAACGATCGTTCCTGGTGTTGGTGAAGAAGCATTAACAATACTGCGCGAAGGTGAGTACTTCGGTGAAATGGCTTTGATTGATGATGCTCCGCGTTCAGCATCTGCCATTGCCAATGATGATACAATTCTTCTGGTGATTGGAAAAGATGACTTCCGCAGACTCCTTGCCAAGGATACAGGCATTGCGTATAAACTCCTCTGGGTCTTCACCCGCACCCTTTCTGCCCGTTTAAGAAAGACCGATGAACAGTTGAAGAGCATTTTTTCAATAGCTAAGACTTTCTAATTAAAGGACCAAAGGTAAGAAAGGAAAAAAACAAGATAAAAGGGGTGAGTAAAGAAAAAAAAGGAAAATATCTGTATGGGGAAAATATTGGTTCTTTTGATGGCACTTTCATTAATCGTTGAAAGGGTAACTGAGAAAATCATGTTTGTTCTACCTTCGGGTAGAAATCGGGTATATGCCTGGCTTGTAAGTACTTTCCTTGGTTTGATAATTGCCTTTTCATTCAAGTTTGGGTTTATTAGAGAAATCGGGTTAGATACTGGTTCAAATATCGCAAACTGGGTCGATTATTTTATAAGTGGATTGCTGATTGCCTGCGGTAGTGAACCGATTCACTCCATTGTTGATGGATTGGCCTATAAAAGGGATGAATTGAAAAAGAAGGCAAGAAATGTTTGATATCTTTGCAGGCAAGGACCCACAAAAGGCATTGCAGCGTGCTCAGGAATATGTAAAAGAAGGAAAGATTCCATCGGCGATTAAAGTCTTGGAGGAAAATCTCACTGAAGGTGAGGAATCTTTTGCCTTGTATATAGAACTTGCTCGCTTGTATTTTGAGAATGAACAGAGGACCGAGGCAGTAGAAATACTCAGAACCGCACACGTCAATGTTCCATCACGGGTCGATGAAATAATTGGCTTGCTTTCAGATTATTTTTTCCGTTATACCTCAATTGATGCGGGTGATTTCCTATTACAGTTGTATGTTGATCAAGAACAATACGAAGAGTTGTTCAAGGTCCTGAGGGCATTCAATGAGCGTGAGATAAAACTTTTGATCAATCGCTATGAAAAACTGAAACAGAATATTGTTACGAAAAAGGTGCTGTCAAAAAGAGATTTTGAGAATCTAATTGTATATGGCACAATAGTTTTTACATTTCAGGATGGCAAGACTGCTCTTGAAAACACTGATTTCCTTTTGAATGCTGGTGGTTTTCAAAAGCAATTACTCAGCTGGGCAAAGGCAATGGCACGGGAAAGATTCAATGACCCCTACACAGCATTGCTATTGCTCAAGACTGAGGCGGGTGCCGGACATGGTGCTGAGGCCTTAAATCAGGCACAGCGCATATACGAAAAATTTCCTGATTTTATTGATCCCCTGCTCGATACATTTGTTACTATACGTCCGCCACCAGACCTGGAAGCAGCCTTCAGTCAATTTATTACTGAATTGTATGTAAAAAAGGGAGATCTTGATGCCTCATTGGCAAGACTTGAAACACTTTCCAAAAAGGATCCTTCAAAAATTGAAGATGTAATAAAAACACTGAGGGAATTACAGAGGGTAAATCCAAAAAATTTGAAAGTCCTTTATAGCCTTGCTGACAATCTACTCAATGCTGGACGTATCTCTCTGGCAATCAATGAATTTGAAAAAATTCTTGAAATAGCACCTGACCGGCATGCCGAGATAATGCAAAGGTATGAAAAGGCATTTGAGAAAGAACCAACCAACCCCCTTGTTATTCAAGGGTTGGTAAATTTCTATTTGAAACAGAATAAAACTGATGAGGCAGTCAAAGTAATTGATAGAGCGTACAAATTAGATCGTGGTTTGATTGATGAATATGTACTAAACCTCAATTCCATACTGGAGCAAAATCCGGAAAATGATTACGCTCTATATCTTTTAGGATTATGCTACAGTCAGAAGGATGAGGATGAGAATGCCTCAATAATATTTGAAACACTCTTGGAAAAAAAGAAGTATGAACTCGTTGATAAAGCATTAACTGAAGTCATAAAGGCAAAGCCAGAAAATTCTACATATCTCAGTTTGAAAGCGAAAACTCTAATCAGTCTGAATAAGGATAATGAAGCATTTTTATTATTAAAACCCCATATTGAAGAGGCAGAAAATTTAATCAATTTTGTACCGACACTTGATACAATTTTGAATCACAAACCTGAACACGCTAAACACATTATAAAGATATATGAGAAGAATAGAGATATTGATCCAAAAATTTTTGACATTGCCATAGCACGTGCCCATGCATTTGGTAGTGAATTTGACCAGGCAATAGAGAAGTTTGATGAACTTCTGTCCGATCCTGATACAAAAGAAACTGCAAAACGAGCATTATTGGAGGTGATTAAGGAAAGACCAAAGGCAGTACCCCTTCTCTTGACCGCAGCAAGGACTTTCATGAAGGATGGGGAGATTGAAATCGCTACCCAGTTTTTCAAGACCGCCCAGGCAGTAGACCCAAAGGCTTTTTTTGAAATCATTGATGAGTTCTATGATACACTCAAGGCATTCCCAAAAGACCGTGAAGTTTGGGTTTTATTAATTGATACTTTCTTCAACCGTAAACTCTTTGACCGGGTGATTGAAGAATCCAGAAAGGGGATTGAGACCTTTGGACCTCAAGCCCAGTACTTCAACCTTAGATTAGGACAGGCACTGGTGGAAAGCGGCAATCTGAGCGATGGTGTCAGGCCATTAATGCTTGCCCTTGATGGAGAGACTGATTATGCTGGCGAAGTAATAAAGTACTTGGACAAAATTCTTGCGGTGGATAAGAGCAATGTACCTGCACATTTTGCCCGGGGGAGAGCTCTGTCAAGGGCAAAAAGAATTGATGAGGCAGTGGAGGAGTATCTGCTTACTGCCCGGATTGTGCCGGCAAGAGCAGAATATGTGCTTGATGAATTGAAATCACTTTCCGCAAAGGCAATTGCCAATCCAAGGGTTATTTTCGCGATGGGCGCAATTGAGGTCAATCTAAAAAAATATCAGGAAGGCATAAAACATCTATTGCAATCCTGTGAGTTGGACAGTAATCTTATTCCAAGGGTTCTGCCTGTGCTTGAAAAATTGCAGTCTCAATCACCATCGGCGCTACTATCGTTCAGTCTTGCCCGAGTTTATTATCTTGCCAACATAAAGACCTCAGCAATAAAGTTTTTTATCAATGCCCAGACTCAGGATCATTCATTCCGCGAGCAGGCAATCTCGGAAATGAAAAAGATCTGCGCTGAAGAACCACAGGATATTGAAGCAAGAAAAGGATTGGCACAACTTTATTTTGATTATAACAATCTTGAAGATACTATCTATCTTATAGAAGAGATATACAAGGCAGATAAAGAACAGACACCATGGATAAAGCAGTTTATTCTTCAAATCTTGTCCAAAAATCCTGCCCACATACCGTCTTACTGTTTTTTGGGTAAAATATTTATTTTTGAAGAAAATTATGCAAAGGCTATTGAGATATACAAAAAACTTATTGAAATCGCACCAGCAGAAATCGCCGGGGTTATTGAAATACTGAAGGAACATTGTGAAAAATCATCTGACCTTATGTATTACACAGGGGTTCTGTACAAAGAAGTTGGTAATTTGAATATGGCAACCGAACTATTCACAGAGTTGTTCAACAAAGACCCCGATTATGGTGACAAACTCATACCCCAGTTAAAAGAAATCATTCTAAAAAATGAAAAATCGGTGCCCGCATATATGCTTCTGAGCCAGGTGCACGGTTTTAGAAAAGAGTATGATCGGGCAATTGAATATTTAAAGAAGGTTGAACTATTCCTGCCTGAAAAGAAGGAAGAAATTCTTTTGAGACAGGGACAGTTATATTTTGAAAAAGGTGATGTTGATAAGAGCCTTGAAATTTATACAAAACTTCTCCAGGAGACCAAAGACCGTGGTGCTTTATATAAGAAAATAAGAAAGATAAAAAATGATTATTTCAATCAAAAACTTAAGGAGATTGCAGGGAATACTGATGATGACCGATTGATGAGAGCAAATATCCATTTGCTGTCAGATAGAATAAGAGATGCGGAAAAGGAATTGAGTTTGATCAGTGCGGATGCAATGCGAAGAAAAGATTATGTGATTTTGAAAGCAAGAATCCTGCTGAAAAAGAATCAGCCGATTGATGCGCTGGAAACACTCAGAACATTACCTGTAGATAAAGATACCGGTCTGCTTTATGCGGATATCTATGAGGCGCTCGGCTCATATACTGCTGCAGCAAGTGCGCTCAAAGAGATTGGAGACAGTTCTCTTTTACCCAGGATTGAAAGATATGAAAAACTTGCTCAGGAGCGAAGATTGGGCAGGGGAAGATACTTTATTGAAGGGAGGATTTGATGAAATGTCCATTCCTCATTAAGAGAAAGGAAATTTTTGATCGTGATGGCAAGAAAATTGGTGAAGAGATAGAAATCAAAGAATGCATAAAAAATGAGTGTATGGTATATGACGGTGCTGCTAAATTGTGTTCATTGCTTTCTTCCAACATCAAAAATGGTATTATTATTGAAGATTTCAAGAATGGCGTCAAAGAGATAAAAGACGAAATGTTTCAAAGGAACGAAGCGCTGGGCGTCATTATCTCTACCACAATTCAAACACTCCAGGATGCACTGCTTAATCGTTTCGATATAATGAAGAAACAGAACGAAGTAATCGCCCTGGGATTTGATAATCTTTCAGGAATTCAGAATACTCTAATTGAAACAGTCAAAAACCTTTCAGAAAAAAACTTAAAACAATTAGAAACATTAAATAACACTACCCAACAGCAGATTGATGGGCTCAAGTTGTTGCAAGAAACAGGGGTTAACATTACTAGCGCGCATAACAAATTGGGTGAAGATTTGAAGACTTTGTTGAATCAAATAAAAATTGCTTTTGATGGATTGAATGAGAATCTGAACCACAAAACCGAAGCACTCAAGGGGGCAATTGAAAAAGTCGCAACGACTTATCAGGTGGGAACTGAAACAATCAGTGCTGAGATTGAGAAAAACAACACTTCAGCCCAGGATATATTGAAGAAATTTGAAGCAGTTGAGAACATTGTAAGTGGTGTCAATGGTATCGGAGATTTAATCAAAAATGAAATAGCCGGGATAAAAACCGAGACTGTGGGAGCCCTTAATAGTCTAATGGGTAAAATTGATGATTTGAAATCATCTTCTAATGAGGCTGCGAAAATCCAACAGGAAAATCAACAAGTGCTTTTCCATGGACTTCAGGATACAATCGGCAACCGTCTTGATGAACTCAAGACCTCATTAAGCTCCTTCCTTCAAGCCCAGGAAAATACTCAACAGTCTCTATTTAAGGACCTTGAAGGAACGATTGGTTTCAAACTTGATGAATTGAAGGTACTATTTAATGAGTTTTCAAAAATCCAGCAGGGTAATGCTGAAATGATTGGCAGTCAATTTGAGAAAATATCAAATAGCATTGCCCAGAAACTTGATGAAACAATAAATGCGATAAAACCAGAACTGCTGAATTTGAAAAACGAGTTTGTTAATAATCTGACCAACATTCAGAACAATATCAATGCCTTTACCACCCCGATTAACGAATTAAAAGAATCTCTTAATACACAACTAAAATTTATCCAGGAGAGTCTTAAATACTATGAATCGCCGCTAAATGAATTAAAGAATTCCTTAGACAATCAGCTGATTGCAGTCAAGGAAAGCTTGAAAAACTATGAAGCTCCACTTGGTGAATTGAAAGATACACTTAAAAACGGAATGTATAATATTGGTGAATTTCTAAGTAGTACAAACCAAAACTACACGAACTATTTGAACAATATTCAGACGATGATAGCAAATTTTGAGGGGCTGTTTGATAAAACCCAGAGTAATATTGGAAATATGAGCGAAATGATGAACAATCTCAACCGTAACTATCTTGAATCATTGGGGAAAATAGCAGGACTTGCAGAAGGGATGCGCAAGGGTGTAGAAAATGTTGGTGAAGGTATGCATGAATCAGTCAAAGACTTGATTGCGGAAATGAAAAGAGAAATCGGCGGTCTTGAGAAGCAATACGAAAAAACTTTTGGTGATATTGCACGGCTATCTGAGAAATTCGGTGAACTCAATGGGCAAATCAGCAGAATGACCAATGAAATCCAAAAACAATTTAAGGAATCACTTGAACAGCAAATTGAGATATCAAAATTCAGTAATGAGGTGTTAAAAAATCTGAAAGAATATTTTGCCAAACAGGATGAACAGTATAAAGAAGAGCAGATTGCAAAGAAGAAAAAAGATGCGCTCGACCATTTTGATCGGGCTACCCTTTATTATTATCGGGGTAATCACGAGCTTGCGTTGAATGAAGTTGACAAGGCGCTGGAATTAGATAAGTTGGCTGAATATCTCAACCTCAAAGGACTTGTGTTGACCGAGTTGGGCAGGGAAAAAGCGGCAAAGAATATATTTGAAGAAGCACTGAAATTGGAACCAAATCTTGCTGAGATATATAACAACATTGGTCTATTGTATATAAAAACCAAGAAATTGAATGAAGCAGTGGGTATGTTCCAGGAAGCGATCAAGCGCAACGTAAATTATAGCCTTGCCTATGTTCACATGGGTAAGGTTTTGATGGAACTGGAGAGATTTGATGAGGCAATGTCAGCATTTCAGCACGCCTTAGAAATTGACCCGACAAACCGTGAGGCAAAAGAAGCAATTGAATTATACAAACAGGGTAAAATTAATACTTGAATCTTAGCATAACAGTCTAAACCCGAATCGCTCTATGGGGAAAATCCTGGTTTTGGTCCTTATCTGTTCAAATATTTTTGCGGATGTAATGTATGAAATGGAAACCAGTAGTGAAGGATATATGGGAATGGGAGAAGATACCATTCTTGTTCGCACATTTGTGAAGGGTGACCGAATGCGGACTGAAATCAAGACAAAGAATTCGTTATTGGGAGAAATGGAGCAGTGTATAATCACACGCCTGGATAGGGGAGTTGCCTGGATCCTTGACAAAGACAGGAAAGAATTTTCTGAAATTCCATTGAGTGCTGATTCTGGACTATCCGTATCAGAAGAAATCGGGGACAGTATGCCCGAAATAAAAATTGAAAAAACAGATGAAACCAAACAGATTCTTGATATTTTATGCGAAAAGTATATTCTAATGATGAAAATTAATTCTGATAATGAGGATCTGGAGATAAAGCAGATAATGTGGTTGGGTAAAGATTTCTGTGGTTATGACGAAATTATGATGTTCAAACAAAAAATGCTGAGTAGCATTGCAGAACCGACCATAGTCGGTTTCAATGGCAAATCGATACAGGAACTCAGAAAAAAAATTTCTGATTTTGATGGCTTTCCAATGGAAATAGAAATCAATCTCACTATGCAAAACCAAGGATTGAATATGGCATTTAAGACTACAAGCGTCGTTAAAAAAATAACGACTGTACCAATAAGTGACCGGGTTTTTGAAATACCTGAAAACTATAAGCCCAGTGCTTCTCAAAGAAGCGAATGAAATAGAACACTCCGGGAATAAAACAGGAAATTTTGTGTATAATAATAATGAGAGCGATGAAAACTTGATTGAGGCGGTAAAAAATGGGGATTGTGATGCTTTTGCACCCCTTATTGAGCGCTACAAGCTCTCTATTTATCGCCTTGTCTATCGTATGGTGCGCAATCGTGACGATGCTGAGGATCTCGTACAGGAGGTATTTATTAAGGCTTACAACGGAATGAATGGTTTTAAATCGGGCAATAAATTCTTTCCGTGGCTTTCAAGGATTGCGGTCAATCATACGCTGAATTTTATCAAAAAGGAGAAAAAAGTTGATGTCCAATCACTTGAGTGGGTGCCAAATTATGCTGATAACACGAATGACCCTGTAGAGATGGTGAAAAATAAGATTTTAAAGGAAAGAATTGCTGAAGCGATGGCTCAATTACCTGAAGACTTCCGGGCGATACTTGTTTTAAGGGTTGAAGAGCAATTGTCTTATGAAGAAATCAGTCAGGCACTGGGCATACCTCGGGGTACAGTGATGTCCAGACTGGCAAGGGCAAGACAGCGTTTAAGAGAAATTATCGGTGGATTGAAGTTGTGAACTTAAGAGGTTAAGAAGATATGAAAATAGATAAACCCAAGAAATTTGAAAAACCTGAGTGCGATTTTTCAATTGAACTGTTAAGTGCTTATATTGACAATGAACTCACAGAAAGTGAACGGCAGATTGTAGAATCTCACATTAAGACCTGCGCAATCTGCCAGCAGATTGTTGAACAATTCAAAGCCATTGATGCCTCAATTAGAGAATTGGAATTTGAAGAACCATCGCGGGAGTTTGTGTTCAACCTTAAGAAAAATGTGATGGAGAGATTAAGAAAGAAAAAATCTCCGGTTATCTGGAAGTTTCTGCCGATATTCATGCCGGTTGCTGCGGCCACAATCCTGGTAATTCTTATCACCGGTCATGAAGAATTGGAAAGACCTGTGGGTATGAAAAATAAAGTTGAATTTAGTCTTGCCCTAAGTGAGCCACCTGTACAAACTGATAAAATTGATGTTGTCGTTCCGAAACCAGGTATTGTGGCAAAAACAAGCACTGTGTTGCCTTCGACACCCCGTGCAACAGAAAAGAAAGTCTCTGCGGACAGGCAAATGGAAGCCGAATGTGCAAAAGAGGAGGTTGTGGCACCATCTGCGGCCGGTGTAGTACTGGAAAGGGCTGATCAGGGTGTAGTAAGGGCAATCATAGATTCCACCGGCAGGGTTCTCAATGTCGCCACAGGAAATACGATAACACCGGAAGAAGATACAACAATCTCAAGGCTTTTGAAAGGACAGCAACTTGCTCCGCCTACAATTCGGGGCAAACCAAAACAAATGTTTGTAGAATTTGTACCTGAACAAAAAGATTCAAATTAACTACATTAGATCCTGTTTTTAACCTTTTTCAGAAAAATTCGCGCTGAATCCTGTTCTGCATTTTTTTTGCTTGTGCCTTTACCTGTAGCAAATTTTTTGCCATTGACATATAAGGCGACATTAAATATCTTTTTGTGCGGTGGTCCTTCTTCTTTCACTACCCGATACTCAACTGCTTTCTTGTTTTTCATTGCCCATTCATTCAAGAGTGATTTACAGTCCCGCGAGAGCCTGAATCTCTTGTTCAAGAATAGTCTTTGGAAATATTTTTGTGTATATGCAAGTCCCTGGTCAAGATAGATTGCTCCAATCAATGCTTCAAATCCAGCACTGATATTTGAATGCCTTAGTCTGCCACCAGTTATTTCCTCGCCTCGGTCCATAGTAAGAAACTCGCCAAGGTGCAGAGTCTTGCCGATTTTGTACAATGCTTCTTCACTTGTGTACCTCTTTTTCAGCAAATTCAATTCGCCCTCGCTTTTGTGCGGATATTTTCTCACAAGAAATTCACGCACAATCAATTCTAATACAGCATCTCCAAGGAATTCAAGAATTTCATTACACTTTCCGCGGTCTTCGGCGACTGCTGAAGAATGGGTCAGCGCCTTTTTTAAAAGTGCTTTATTTTTGAATCTTATTCCCAGCTTCTTTTCAACGGACAGGAATTCTTGCGATTGCCTCAATTTCAACGAGTGCTCCTTTTGGTAAACCGCCTACAAAAACAGTAGTCCGTGCTGGTGGCTCTTTTACAAAGTATTCTGCATAGACTTGATTCATTGATGCAAAATCTTCAGGTTTGGTCAAATAAACTGTTGTCTTTACTACATGGGTTAAGTCAGCATCAGCGGCATTGAGCACTGCTTTAAGATTTTCCAGCACCTGTTTGGTCTGTTCTTTTATTTCCCCCCTAACAAATTCTCCGGTTTCAGGTAGAATGCCAATTTGACCAGCAGTAAATAAGAATTTATCTTCGACCACAGCTTGAGAATAAGGACCGATTGCCTTTGGTGCCTTATCGGTTTTGATAATTTTTTTCATAATTCACTCCTTTTCTGTTATTATGCCTTTACGGAAATAATATTCAGTATTATTTGAAGAAAAAATTGTATCGTTCTCAAAATCAATTTTTTTCTGATAAACAATCCAACCAGGTATCTTATACTCATCCATAATTTTCAAGGGCAGGGTTTTTTCAAAAAATCCCCCTAATTTTACGCGATACAAATTGTCAATACTGGAATCAATAAACACGGGCAAACCTGCCTTTCTTATGCTATCGCAGCAGACTGATGCAAAACCTTGATCAGAAAATGCTCCAAACTGAAGGTAAAAAAGCGAATCCTTTAAAATTTCTCCTGCTTCTTTATTGGATATTAAGGCATATTTTTCGTTCACAAATATTTTAGTATTACCAGTCTTATTATCCAGGAGAAATAATTCTGCATTCTTATTAATACAGAGACTTAGCTCATAGTCTTCAAAAAATATTTCACAAATGTTGTTTACATTCCTAAGGATATGTCTTATTCTTAATGTAATTGGATCTATTAAAATAATAAAATCATCATTCCAGAAAACAAAACCTGAGTTCTGTACCTGTCGGGTTAATACAACGGGCTGAAAATCAATGACCTTACCATTCATAGCTACTGAACAGATTCCCTGTGAGCCCGTGATTATATAACCATTATCATAAGAGAAGAAATCTTCTCCAGAAAAGTCAAATTTAATGCTTTTCTTGATCTTTAAGTTCAAATCAAGAAAATGGATACCGGATTGCGTAAGAATTGCAAAATTCTTCTTTTCGGGAAGGTAGTAAAATTTTTTTACTGCAAGGAATGAAGCACTCTTAATAGCTCTTGCTTTTACCCGATCAATTACTTTAATAATGCTTCTATTTTCATTATGGGAGATAAGAAAAATCAAATTCTTTTGTGGTAGTTTCACAGGTGCAACCATTGGCTGATAATCCCCTGTTTCAATTCCGATACCAGTCTTGAATGCGAGGTTGTTTTTGTTTAGTATCACTATTTCAGATGTAGTAATGAGAAAGACCTCATTCTGCCCAATCAAGACATAATTAAATTTCTGAGGCAGGGATGTGCGATCAACAATGTGGAGATTTATTGTATCAATACAGTAAATATTGCGAGCGGTCAAAACATAGCAAAAATCCTCTATGGAATAGTCAATGATTTCTTCTTTTAATGTCAGTTCCTGAAACATTTGATGGTCATAATCAATCTTTAATACTTGGTCATTGTGGACCACTATTGCGGCGAATAGAATATTCAGCATAAACAGTCAAATGATAATGAATTTCGCGAAAAAATCAAGGAGCGAAAAAGAAAAAATCGGGGCGACCAGATTTGAACTGGTGACCCCCAGCACCCCAAGCTGGTGCGCTAAACCAACTGCGCCACGCCCCGATTATGTGATTATACATGAAATAGTGTTAGAGTCAAGTGAAGGTTTTAAATCGTATGGTTGACAAAACAGAGATTTTAACTATAATTTTAGAGAATTAAAAACAGGCATCCATGCCTTATAGCCAGTAACGATCTTTTAAGCCGGGGTGGTGGAATTGGCAGACACATACGTTTGAGGGGCGTAGGCCTTCGGGCATGGGGGTTCAAATCCCCCCTCCGGCATATTCATATTAAGGAGGAAACTATGTGCACTTTAATTGCCGTTATCATTATGGTAAATTCACCTGGTGAAATTATGAAAACCGATCTTGATGGAAGAACATATTCCATTGAGAATCTTAATGCAAACTGGACACAAACATTTACACCACCACAGCAAATGCCTAATTGGCCCAAAACAATTGGTGTCAATCCTTATTATGCACCCAGTGGTGTGAATCTTGCTGATGTTGACAATGATGGAGACATAGAAATTATTGTTGGTTCAACTAACAATCAGGTCTATGTATGGGATTGTCAGGGAAATCTAATGCCGGGTTGGCCTGTGACTGTGGGAGGAATGGTTCAGGCAAAGGTAGCAGTCGGTGATATTGATAATAATGGCGATAAGGAAATAGTGATTGCTGCGCGCAATGGTTATGTCTATGTTTACAATCATGATGGCACAAGTTATCCAAACTGGCCCCAGAATGCAAATGGAGTACTTGGTTTCATCGCACCGGTTTTATTTGATCTTGACCAGGATGGAGACCTGGAAATATTAATGGCACAGATGCAGTCCGGACAACCAGGCCACGTCTATGTCTGGCATCATAATGGCAGTGTCCATCCTGGCTGGCCTCAGAATACTGATTATCTGGCCGTTGCTTCAGTTGCGGTTGCAGATATAGATAACGACAATCTTTTTGAGATTGTTTGTCTGTCTTATCGCTCTGTATATGTGTGGGACCAGAATGGCAATACTGAACCTGGTTGGCCCAAACTGAATGTTGCCGGTGGTATGAGTTATGCACAACCAGTGCTTGCGGATTTAGACAATGACAGTGACCTGGAGATACTGCACTCTTATTATACAAATGCTGTAAACTATGTAAATATTTATCACCACGATGGCACAAATTTTGCCAACTGGCCCCAAACATTTCCTGGTCCTCAAACTTATACGATGCCTGTGGTTGGTGACATTGATAGCGATAGCGATTTAGAAATATTTGGTGGCGGGCATATCATGGGTGCACCAAATCTCCTGGCAAGACACCATAATGGAACTTCTGTCAGTGGCTGGCCTGTGAACTGTGAGATGTTAGAGTGTTCACCTATTGTCTTTGATGTAGATAATGATAATGTCAGAGAGGTCCTGGTTGCAGATAATCTAAATCCTGGTAATTTTTATGCTTATGAAGGGAATGGTTCTCTTGTCACTGACTGGCCCATTGCAACAACTGCTGCTGCGATTGTTAATAGCCCTTCAGTTGGTGATGTTGACCTTGATGGCGACATTGAAATTGCGCTTTTGACAAGCGATGGAACAGTCAACCTCTGGACGATTTCTGATATTCCGTATCGTGGTTATTATACTGACTGGGGCACATATTACCATGACCAATGGAATACAGGTTGGTTCCATCCCCGTGCACCTCAGAATTTGATGGCAACAGGTATTACTGACCATATACATCTTGTCTGGCTAAAAAATCTTGAACCGGATATTGCGGGTTATAATCTTTATCGCAGTCAAACCTCTGGCGGCCCTTATACAAGAACTAATACTACTTTGATTACAGACACAACTTATGATGACTATAATGTCTCTCCTGGGATTACATACTATTATTGTGCCACAGCCCAGGTCAAGCCATTTGCGGAATCGCGTCTTAGCAATGAAACTCAAGCCCAGCTTGGCATTGAAGAGCAAAATCAGAAGGGAATATCGGATTTAGAAATCACACCAAATCCTTTTACGAAAATGCTCAGGATCCATGGCGATAAGAAAATGGAGATTAGAATCTTTGATACCCAGGGAAGATTGATTACATCAATGAACGGAGAGAGGAATATTATCTGGCAACCAGAGATTAATGTGAAATGTGGTGTGTATTTTGTTGAAGTCAAAACCAACAATGAAAACAGAATACAGAAAGTTGTGAAAATTGAATAGAAACTATTGATTTACTGATTGGCAAGCTTATTAGAGTGAGGATAATAAAACCCTTGACAGGGTTGATAAAACAATTATAATTATAGTATGGAACAAAGACAAACTTTATTAGACTTTAGCAAAGGAGCAAGGAAATGACTCGCCGGATATTCAGACCCGGTCGGGTCGAAAGAACACACAATAGTCATTACAGTACCTCATTAATTCTAAATGACTTCTGTCAGTTGTACTTTCTAATTTTTAAAGGGGGAGCCAAATGACTCCCCATCAATTCAGACCCGGTCGGGTCGAAAAAAAATCCTTCACTCTTTATTCTACTCAATATTCAGTAAGTACAAAACAAAATTTAGAAGAAATCTTTGATAACTTCATTAAAAAATACTCAAAATATAATAAGGAAATTTTGAAGGTAGTTGAAAATTTTACATTTTCAGAAACAAAAATACCGAAAGGAGGTGATAATAGAAAGAAAAAGGATATTATCGCAAGCGCTAATAATAAAGAAAGGGGGTCAAAATGAAAAAAGTAGCGCTGTTAATATGTATCGTTA
>JBDRWH010000006.1:28023-28600 GCA_039802325.1 Caldifarciminota bacterium | reverse complement strand
TCAACTGTTTTTTCATCCGGCAATACAAATGCATTCTTTGCACCCATTTCCATTGAAAGATTTGTAAGAACCATCCTTGAAGCAACTGACATTTCACTTATTGCTGGTCCACAGAATTCAACTGATTTATAGTCAGCACCATCTGCCTTCAACTTTCCAATTATGTAAAGAATCAAATCCTTGGCAGAAACATATTTACGGAATTGCCCCCTTACTACAATTTTGAATGACTCAGGCACTTTTAGCCAGAGTTCACCAGTTGCCCAGACACCTGCCATTTCAGTTCCACCAATACCAGTAGCGAATGTTCCGAATGCACCGTGAGTTGTAGTGTGCGAATCAGTGCCAACAAGAACCTCACCTGGTCTGCAATGACCAAATTCTGGTAGTATCTGATGACAGATTCCTTCTTTCAAATCATAAAAGTATTTAATGCCCTGTTCCTTTACAAATTCTCTTATCCTCTTGTGGGTTGTTGCAGTTTTTTCCGATTCTGCAGGAATTCTATGGTCAAAAAGAATCACAATCTTTTCCGGATCCCAGACTTTCTTTACACCAATTTCCTGGAATGATTTTA
>JBDRWH010000006.1:27380-28013 GCA_039802325.1 Caldifarciminota bacterium | reverse complement strand
TTTAAGACTACATCCGCATTTTCATGGGACATTGCAACATCAACCCTTGCCATCACGATCTCATCTGGCAAAACTCTTTTCTTTCCTGACGCCTTTGCAAGAATCTTCTCTACTATCGTCATAAAACACTGATGGACGCAGATAACGGCACGGATTTTAGTCCACATTCCTTCATTTGCTCTCTTCGTTCTTTGAATTGGAATTTGAAATTTGTTTTGAATTTGGTTTTTGGAATTTGGAATTTTTCAAATCCCTTTCCCATGGTCCGTCATATTCTACTTCCTGGTCACACATCCTCCGCATCGGTTTTTCACGGGTCATTTCTTCATAGGCATGGGCAATAAGTCCGGCACACCTGCCGAGCAAAAAAAATGCCTTGCCAAGACGCCAGTCAAAATCCATATCTGAAATAATCGCAGCAATAGCACCATCAACATTCACCGGCAGTGGTTTCAACTTTGCAAACTCATTTTCAATTGCCTTTGTCAAGCCAATGTTGTCACCTGCAATTTTCAATTCTTCTGCAAGTTTGAATAATTTTTTTGTGCGCGGATCCTGAGTATGAATCCGGTGTCCAAAACCAGGCATATACTTACCAGCAGATTTTAGTGTATCCAGCAAATTCTGGGCTGT
>JBDRWH010000006.1:0-27370 GCA_039802325.1 Caldifarciminota bacterium | reverse complement strand
ATCTTTTTTACCCAATCCTGCAAAATTCTTGCTGCATCTTCAATTGCTCCGCCATGGACATCACCCACCGCAAGAATGCCAGCAGCCACGGCCGTAGGCAAAGGCACACCAGCAGATGCGACAATGCGTGCAGCATGGGTGGTCGGTGGTGTGGTGCCGTGATCTATTGATGAAGTGATAATGGCATCTATCATCCTTGCTTCTTTGTCATCGGGCAATCTACCTTTTATCAGCAGGAAAAACGCTGAAGCAAAAGGTATATTGCCAATCAAATCTTCCTGACGGTAACCTTTTGTTACAATATGATTTGGTTCAATCTTTGTTATTCCGCTCTTCCAGATCAAAATTACCTCCTTCACTACTTATCCAAAAAATCTTTCATAAGATCAGCCATTGAATATAAACCTGCGTCTCTTCTAACAATAAATCTGACCGCCTCAAGAGTTCCTGATGCAAAACATTGCCTGTTTGTAGCATAATGCCTGAGTTCAAGAAATTCGCCCTGTCCAAGAAACAATATACGATGTTCACCAACAATATCTCCACCCCTTATAGCACTAATACACACCTCTTTCTTGTTTCGCTCTTCTCCAATCCCCTGCCGACCATAGATAATCTTAATATCAGATCTGACTTCCTTTATTTTATTTGCGATTGACAAGGCAGTGCCCGAAGGTGCATCTTTTTTCCCACGATGATGAGTCTCAATAATCTCAATATCGTAATCAGCAAGAATCTGCGTGGTTTGTTTGACAAGGTTTAAGAGATGATTTACACCGAGAGACATATTGGAGCTTAGAAGAATCGGAAAAGATTTTGAAAAATCTCTAATCTCAGAAAGTTCCTCATCAGAAAATCCAGTTGTACCAATACAATAGGCTTTCTTAAACTCCGCTGACTTTCTCAGATTTTCCATTGTCGCCTTATGGCTGGTAAATTCCACAATACAGTTTGCTTGCTCTATTACTTTTAGAAGATCATCATAAATTGGAATCTCTTCAATCTTTTTTCCCACAAAATGATTGCTCTTTTCTTCAATGCCCGCAACTATTTTCATATCGTTGGTTCTTTGAACAGCAGTAATGATTTCCCTTCCCATTCTGCCTGCAGCACCACAGAGAACAATCTTCAGCATAGCTTAACTCCATACTCTATTAGTTTTTTGCGGAGAATTGCAGCGTTCTCTTCACTCATCGGAACCAGGGGCAGTCTGGGAATACCCGCAGGAAGTCCCATTAACTCCATTGCCTTTTTCACGGGTATGGGGTTTGCTTCGATAAAGAGTGCCTTTACAACTGGAAACATTTTGATATGGAGATTCCGTGCCTGCTCAATCTTACCTTCAAAAAAACTATTACACATTTCTGCCACATCCCTTGGAAAGATATTAGCAATCACCGAAATGACGCCTCTGGCACCTATGCAAAGCATGGGCAATGTCAAAGAATCATCTCCAGAGAGGATATCAAAATCATTGCCAACAAGGCTTACCAGTTCAGATACCTGGTCAAGGTTTCCGCTTGCTTCTTTTATCGCCACAACATTTTCGCAATCATTTGCAAGTCTTGCAACAGTCTGGGGCAGAATGTTCACACCGGTCCTGCCCGGCACATTATAAATGATTATGGGTAGATCAGTCTCACTGCTTACTGCTTTATAATGCTGGTACAACCCCTGCTGGGTTGGTTTATTATAGTATGGTGTTACAATCAATAAACCGTTAGCACCAAGTTTTTTTGCGCGGTGGACATTCTGTATTGTTTTTGCTGTGGAATTTGTGCCTGCTCCGGCGATCACGGGTATTTTACCATTTGTCTGTTCAAGACAAATACTTATGACTCGGTCATATTCTTCGTTGCTCAGACTCGGACTTTCCCCAGTTGTGGCACAGGCAACAATTCCAGCAGAACCGTTCTTGATCAAAAATTGCAGATTCTTTCTCAAACCCGCTTCATCAAGATTGTCATTCTTAAGTGGGGTTACAATCGCAACATAAGAACCCTGATACATTAAATAGCCTCCTTTTTCAAAATCTGTTTTGCATTGAATTCACTTTTCAAATCCTCTTTGTCTTTCGCAGAAGTTCATAGATACGGTTAAAATCTTCGAGACTCAAACAATAGATAGTTATTGAACCTTTATTTCTTTTCCACTCCACTGTAACTTTGGTTCTCAATATCTTGGATAGTTCATCTTCCAGCATTAATAGATTTGGTTCTTTCTCTTTACCAGGCCTGATTTTTGGTATCTTCGCCCATTTCTTAATTAGTTTCTCTGCTTCTCTTACTGAAAGATTCTTATCTACAATCTTGTCAGCAGCCTGAAGCATTTTTATCTCACTATCCAGAGAAAGAATTGCCCGGGCATGCCCTTCCTGGAGTTGTCCTTTTTTTAGATATTCCTTAATTTTTTCCGGCAGCGTCAAAAGTCTCAAGACATTTGTGATTGTAGAACGATCCTTGCCAACAAGCTGGGCAATCTGCTCATGAGTCAAATTGAATTTCTTATTAAGTTGTTCATAAGCAAGCGCTTCTTCAACAGGATTCAAATCTTCACGGTGCAGATTTTCAATCAATCCAATCTCCAATAACTCCTGTTCAGAAAGGTCTTTGATAATTGCAGGAATCTCAGTCAATCCGGCAATCTGTGCAGCACGGAATCTCCTTTCACCCGCAGCAAGGATATATTGATTATTCCATTTCTTTACAATAATCGGCTCAATAATTCCTTTCTCTCTTACTGAATTTACTAAATCTCTGATACTGTCTTCTGTTATTTTTTCTCTTGGCTGATACGGATTTGGTTTTATGTCTGTTAAAGGAATCATTCTAAAACCTTCCTGTAGCACGCTCTTTTGTTCCTGTGAAATCAATGCCTCAATTCCTTTACCCAGCGATCTTTTACGCATGATTCAAAATCTCCTTTGTCAAATGCAGATATGCCTGGGCACCAGAGGAAGAAATATTATAATGAAGAACTGATTTGCCAAATGATGGCGCCTCAGCAATACGAACTGAGCGGGGAATAATTGTATCAAACACCGAATTTGTAAAATGCTTTCTTATTTCCTCAACCACATCCTTTGAAAGATTCAAGCGCGCATCAAACATTGTCAAGAGTATACCCTCGATCTTCAAATCCGGATTCAATTTCTCTCTCACCGTCTTCAAAGTCTTTAATAATTTCTCCAACCCCTCAAGGGCATAATATTCACACTGAATCGGCACAATCACACTGTCGCAGCAAACCAGTGCATTCAAAGTCAAAAGTCCCAAAGAAGGTGGACAATCAATGATTGCAAAATCATAATCTGTTTCTATCTGATTCAGTGCAGTTTTCAATCTCTGCTCCCGATTGTTTTCTGAAACAAGCTCAATCTCAGCACCCACGAGGTCTGGAGTTGAAGGCAATGCTGAAAAATACAACCACTTGGTCTTGATAATGGCTTCCTTTATCAGTGCCGGTTCAAATAGGCAATCATAGACTGAAGTTTCAAGAGTTTTATAATCAATACCAACACCACTTGTAGCATTTGCCTGCGGATCAAAATCAACAAGTAATGTTCTCCTCTCCGCAAGAGAAAGTCCAGCAGATAAGTTGACTGCGGTTGCCGTCTTACCCACACCACCTTTCTGATTACAGATTGCTATCTTCCGCATAATCTATTTTAACAAAAAATCATCTGAAGTCAATAATCATATTCGTGAAGTAGTTATTCCAGGTGGAAAGCTCTTGTCTGTTCCATTGACATATTTCTACGCCTGGATAGAATATGAATTATGGAAGAGCTGATTGAACAGATAAGAGATGACGAACACATCAAACAAATTGCCACACTAACACGAAGACAGAAACTTTACCTGGTTGGTGGCACGATCAGAGACATATTGCTCGGTATACAACCCAATGACTACGATTTTGCTGTTGCTGGCTCAGGTATTCGGTTTGGACGACGGGTCGCAAAAGTTATAAAGGGTGCCTTTGTTCTTCTGAGCAAAGAAGACGATGAAGCAAGGGTTGTGAAAGAGAATATAATCTATGATTTCATTGGCTACGAACAGACGATCATGAAAGATTTGTTACGCCGAGATTTCACGATAAATGCAATGGCGGTAGATCTGGATTCATTTGATTTTTTTGACCCACTCAACGGTATAAAAGACCTTAAGAACAAAACTATTCGCCTGACCACTGAAAATTCGCTAAAAGATGACCCATTGAGAGTATTAAGGGCATTCCGCTTTGCCTTAGAATTGAATTTCAAAATTGATAAAGAATTTTACAAATGGGCGAAATCTGTAAGCCTTAAGAAAATTGCAGGAGAAAGGATCGGTTATGAATTTATCCGGATTATTTCCGCATCCAATTCATACGAAACGATTTTGAAAATGAATGATTTGGAATTATTTCAACAGATATTTCCTGAAGCAAAAAAAATAATTGAGGACGGTTTTTTATGGGGACATTCCCTGAGCACCTACAACGCACTGGAAGAATTGATGCAAAGAGGATTTTTCAAAAACATAGAACCTGAATTTTCCAATTATTTCGCAGTCAGTAAAAGAAAGGCATTGCTCAAACTTGCTGGTCTATTACACGATGTTGCTAAACCTGATACATTTTTATTGAAGGAGGGTGATGTTCATTTTTATGGTCATGATACAAAGGGTGCAAAGATTGTTGAAACAATTGGATACAATAGACTCAAACTCTCACGCAATGATATCCAGGTAATTAAGAAATTGGTTAAAGAACATATGCGACCGCACCTCCTTTCAACTAATGATGAACTGACAGACCGTGCAATAAGAAGGTTTTTCCGGGACCTTGGTGAAGACTATTTCGGGGCAATGATGCTTGCCTGGGCAGACGGTTATGCTACAGGTGGCAGGACAAAACATCTGGAAGAGAAATTCTTAAGAATGATTGATTTGAAAAGGGCGGATGAGGCAAAGCCAAAGGTTGAAAGATTAGTAAATGGCTACGACTTGATTGCCCTCGGATTGAAACCAGGTCCAGTTTTTAAGATAATACTTCAAGAGCTTCTTGATATGCAGTTGGAAGGTAAATTTACCACGAAAGAGCAAGGATTGAAACTGGCAAAGGAGATATATGAAAAAAATAAGAATTCCTAAACCCGTAAAGATAACAAAACCAACACCAATTGAAGAAATAAAAGGGATTGGTGAGAAAACAAGGATCTATCTAAAACGTGATGATTTGAATGGACTTTTGATTTCTGGAAACAAAGCACGAAAACTCGAATATTTAATTGCTGACGCAAAAGACAAAAAGTGTGATACCGTAATCACCTGCGGTCCAGCCCAATCAAATCACTGTAGGACGACTGCTGCTTTCTGCAAAATTTTTGGATTTGATTGCCATTTATTACTGAGAACCAAAGGAAAAACAATTCATACGGGTAATCTTTTGATTGATGAGCTTCTTGGTGCAAAGATAAAATTTATTACACCAAAACAATATGAACACAGAATGGAGATAATGCAGAATTATGCAAAAAAACTCAAAGGTAAGAAAGCCTACATAATCCCTGAGGGCGGTTCAAATGAAGTTGGTGCTCTTGGTTATATTGATTGCACAATGGAAATGAGAAAATTCATTGAAAAAGAAAGAATTGAGGCAGTCTATTGTGCAGTTGGCTCAGGTGGAACCTATGCAGGACTTTTAATGGGAAAGAAATTGTCAGGACTCAATATTGATTTGAATGGTATAATAATCTGTGATACAGTTGAGTATTTCACCCATAAAATACTGGATATCTGCGAAAAGTCGACTGATAAATTCAATTTAAGAATCAATGTGCGAGCGAAGGACATCAATCTGGTTGATGGATTTGTAGGTAAAGGATATGGCATTCCTTATCCTGAAGAAATTGAAACAATAAAAGTGCTCGCAAAAAGGGGCGTCATACTTGAGCCTGTCTATACAGGCAAGGCATTCTATGGAATGCTAAAGGATTTACAAAGAAGAAAATATGGGAGAGTAATATTCATTCACACTGGTGGAATTTTCAGTATCTTCGCATATGACAAGGCGTTACATAAAGTTCTTGGCAAATAGTGATGCGGCGAAGCGACCAGTATTGTCTGAGGGCGTCGTCGTAGGATAAAACCAGGAAACAATAAACGAAAACCATACTGGTAGCAATGGTTAACAACAGCAGACCGAAAACCTAAAATCTTCCTAATGATGTCTTCAAGATTTCAAATATCAATTCATCAAAACTCAACCCGATTGCCCTTGCCTCAAGGGGCAGATTTGACTCAGGCAGTAATCCCGGAATGGTGTTGACCTCAAGGACATAAGGATTGTGTTCATTGTCACAAACAAAATCCACCCGTGAAAATCCATACGCACCAATTGACTGATGTGCCGAAAGTGCGAAACTCTGAATTTTCTTATACTGTTCCTCAGGTAATCTTGCGGGAATAATATATTCGGTCATTCCTTTGGTATATTTGGATTTATAATCGTAGAATTTTCTTTTTTTGGGAGCAATCTCAAGAACCGGCAGAGGAACTTCATTCAGAATGCCGCAGGTTGCCATTATTCCAGGAATATATTTTTCAAAAAACACATCAGGGTACCTTTTTGTCACTGATTTGGTCTTTTTTAACAAAGCATCCCGGCTTTCTACAATAAATACGCCAACACTCGAACCCTCAGCCCGTGGTTTGATAACCACAGGCAATCCGAGTTTCTCAATAACTTTATCAACATCAATCTCCTTCTCATAATAGTATGCTGGTGTCGGAATTTCACGGGACTCAAAAATATACTTTGAAATTATCTTGTCCATGCCTATTGCAGAACCAATAACACCAGAACCAGTGTACGGAATTCCTAAAAATTCCAAAATTCCCTGCACTGTGCCATCCTCACCCGGTTTACCATGCAAGGCAATAAAAGCAACATCAATTCCACGCAGTTTTTTTATGAAACTCTTATCAACATCAATGCCCTTTACCTGGAATCCCTGCCGTTTGAGAGATTCAATAACAGTCATCCCAGATCCTATGGAAATCTCCCTTTCTGAGGACCATCCACCATACAATACGCCGATTATCTTTTTCATCAGGAATTCGCGTTCGTTCAGCATAAATCTATGATAACTAAAAAAAATGCCCTGTCAAGTGCTATCTGAAGGCTTAAGTATATGCACAGTCATGTCTCCACTATTGACAAATCTTCTCCATTGAGTAAAATTCTGTGTATGAAAAGAATAGTTATTGTAATATTCAGCTGTACGATTATTGCAAGTGCTATAACTCCTGAAGTCCTGAGTCATAATCCTGACAACATTTTCTACGCAAATCCCTGGATGGGTGAAATAAGACTAAAAGCAAACAAAGGTTCGGTCATTGAGGCATATGTCCTGCATGCTGATAAAAGAACAAAAATGAACCTTGTTTTTCAAGAAAATAAATTTGACTATTTTACTGCGGATATCGGGCAGTTTGATTCAAATCTTGTTTATCAGATTCTTGTGCGCGATTCAAGTGACTCTCTAATTCTGCCCCAGAATGCTAAATTCAGGTCTTTGCAACCCGTTTTCTCAGTTCCTGAATGGGCATACGGAAAGATCTACTACAGCATATTTCCTGATGGCTTTTGTAATTCCCGTCAAACAAATGATCCTAAGGGTGTTGTAACCTGGAACAAAACACCGGACAGAGAATATTATTACGGCGGTGATATCGCAGGAATTATTGAAAAACTTCCCTATCTTGATTCTTTAGATTTTGATGTATTATTGCTGCAACCAGTTACCTCTGCAAGTTCAAACCATAAATATAATCCGAGTGACTATGCCACGCTTGACCCTGGCTTTGGAGATACAATAGAACTTAAGACTTTAATAAGCGAAATCCACAAGGCGAAGAAACGCATTGTACTGAAATTCATCGTCACCCACACAGGAAATGATTTTCCGGCATTTTCAGATATTATAAAAAATGGTGCAACCTCCAAATACTATAGCTGGTATCTTATCAATACAACACCAATCAAGACAGCCCCTCCTACCTATGAGTGCTGGCTTGGTGATGGTCGTTTTCCCAGGCTGAATTTGAAGGATATGTCAGTAAGGGCATATTTGATCGGTTATATTGATTACTGGCTACACTTTGGATTTGACGGCATTTATCTCGGAGAAGACCCGAAGATTGAAGCAGATTTTGTACGCGATTTAAAGAATGCCTTAAGAAGAAAGTATCCAGACATAATCATCTTAGGTTGTTCTGAGAACTTCGGATTAAACGGCTTTGACGGAACTGTAAATAAGAAGATTTCAGAATTGGTAATAAACTATTTTGTCAATAATACAATAGCAACAAGCGAATTTGACAGCGAATTGAGAAAAATACTCTTTTACACTCCTTCACAGGTCAGTTTAACAAATTTAATTGACCTGAGCGATTTTAAGAAAAGAATAGCAAGTTTGACAGATCCAGATAATCTCTTGCTTATTTATGCTTTTGTCTTCACTTTCTGTGGTTCCCCACTAATTACCTATGGTGATGAAATTGGTATGACTGAAGGCAAAATATTCAACATGGGAAGTTTCCCCTGGGAAATACATAGCCAGAACAGGAATTTGCTTGAAGAAATTAAGAGACTTATAAAAATCCGGAAAACAAATCCCGGGCTCAACAACAAATATTTTTATACACTTTATGTCAATGACATTAATCGCGTTTATGCTTATGACCGCGGTGGCATTATCACAATAATCAATAGTGGTGCTATTCAAACATACACAGTATTACCGGTCTGGAACGGAACATACACTGATTTGACAACCGGAGAAAAAATTATTATTACTACTCAGCAATTGAGATTATCAGTTTCGGGCAAGTCCTACAAGATAATCAGACGTGAATTTTAGACTGGTATCAAACTTCCGTCCTTCCGGAGACCAGCCTGAAGCAATTGAAAAATTAGTCCAGGGAATAGAATCCGGATACAGATTCCAGACTCTGCTTGGTGTTACGGGTTCAGGCAAGACATTTACCATTGCCAATGTGATTAAACAAGTCCAGAAGCCTACTCTGGTGATTTCTCACAATAAATCACTGGCCGCCCAGTTATACAGTGAATTCAAATCATTTTTTCCGGAAAATGCCGTAGAATATTTTATTTCTTATTATGACTATTACCAGCCTGAGGCATATGTTCCAGCAAGTGATCTGTACATTGAAAAAGATGCCTCAATAAACGAAGAAATTGAAAGACTCCGGTTGAAAGCGACCTCGTCCCTCTTAACCAGAGATGATGTCATAATCGTTGCATCGGTTTCCTGTATCTACAATATCGGCTCACCGGATGAAGTTAAAGAACTCGTTGTATTCCTGAAAAAAGGAATTGAAAAAGACAGGGAATCATTGATGAATCAACTTGTTGGAATTCAATATAAACGGAACGACATCCAGTTTACTCAGGGAACATTCCGGGTTCGCGGTGATATCGTTGACATATTTCCTGCTGATGAAAAGAATGGTATAAGAGTGGAATTTTCTGATGATTTGGTCGAGAGAATACAAACATTTGACCCCTTAACCGGACACATACTTGACCAATTAGAGGAAGTGATAATCTTTCCCGCAAAACACTTCATAACAACGAAGCCCCGGATTGAAGAAGCAGTCAAAAACATAAAGATTGAACTTGAACAGAGAGTTGCTGAATTTGAAAAACAGGGAAAACTTCTTGAGGCACAGCGTCTACTTCAGCGCACCTTGTTTGATTGCGAAATGCTGCTTGAATTAGGCTATTGCCCGGGCATAGAGAACTATTCTATGCACCTTTCCGGAAGGAAACCCGGGGAAAGACCATTTTGCCTGATTGATTATTTTCCCAAGGACTTTTTGCTGGTAATTGACGAATCCCATGTCACCATTCCCCAGATTCAGGGAATGTATGAAGGTGACCATTCAAGAAAATTGACCCTTGTAGAATATGGATTCAGATTACCATCAGCCCTGGAAAACCGACCATTGAGATTTGCGGAATTCGAATCTCTGATCAATCAGGCTATCTGTATCTCAGCAACACCTGCTGAATGGGAAATAGAAAAATCCAATAAACGAATTGTTGAGCAAATTGTCAGACCCACCGGGATAATTGATCCAAAGGTTACAGTCAAGCCTGCCAATAATCAGGTAGATGACCTGATAAATGAAATTCAAAAAAAGGTTGGAAGTAATGAGCGTGTACTCGTAACAACCCTGACAAAAAAAATGGCAGAAGACCTTGCCCAGTATCTGAATGAGATCGGCATAAGGGTTCGCTATATGCATTCGGAAATTGATGCCATTCAGAGAGTAGAAATTTTGCGCAGTCTCCGACTGGGAGAATTTGATGTGCTCGTTGGCATAAATCTATTAAGAGAAGGGCTTGATCTACCTGAAGTTGCACTCGTCGCAATCCTGGATGCTGACCGAGAAGGGTTTTTGAGAAGCGAACGGTCATTGATTCAGACTGCGGGCAGAGCCGCGAGAAATGTCCGTAGTGAAGTTATTCTGTATGCAGATGAAATGACCGATTCAATGGAAAGGGCGCTTGCTGAAATGGATAGGCGGAGAAACAAGCAAATAGAATATAACAAAATTCATAATATCATTCCCCAGAGTATTGTGAAAACAAAGGAAGAAATCCTGAAGGCAACATCAGTTGCCGACCGCTTAATGTCTGATGACAGGAAAGAAGAAGCAACCTTTGATGAAATAGAAAAAATGTATAAACAGATGGCTGATGCTGTATCTCTAATGGAATTTGAACGGGCAGCAGAACTCAGGGACAAGATAAAAGAAATCAAGAAAAAATTGGAAAGGAATGATAAAAGATATTCTAAAAAGAGTAGGAGCAGTTATTAACCACAGGAAAGGAGGCAATATTAAGAACCTTGAAAGCAAAATAAGAAAAATCGTCAAGACCGCATTGAAAGAGGATCTGGGCAAAGGTGATATTACCACCGATGCGATAGTTCCTTCTAATGCCCAGACATTGGGCATAATCTTTCCCAAGGAAGACGGTATTCTCTGCGGAATAAACATTGCGCGGACAGTTTTTGAAGAGGTTGACAGGACCATAAACTTTGAAGCAAAAATGGAAGATGGCACAGAGTTCTCCCCAGGGATGACAATCGCAACCGTAATTGGACCAGCAGGAAGTTGTCTGAAAGCTGAACGCACCGCACTGAATTTTCTTCAGCAGCTCAGTGGTATCGCAACACT
Source organism: Caldifarciminota bacterium (assembly GCA_039802325.1). Classification (GTDB taxonomy): domain Bacteria; phylum Hydrothermota; class Tepidihabitantia; order SM23-42; family JAOAFX01; genus JAOAFX01. Next base: position 16,115 of record JBDRWH010000006.1, on the reverse strand, counting down.
CACTCATAGATTTGTAAACGCTGTTGGCGGCCGAGTCAAGATAATGGACACACGGAAAACAACACCAGGATTGAGAGCAATTGAAAAATACGCGGTCAAGACCGGAGGTGGTCAAAACCACAGATTCGGATTATATGACATGGTTCTTATTAAAGACAACCACATTGAAATTGCTGGCGGTATCACAAATGCAGTAAATGCAGTAAGAAAAAACAGCAAAAAGAAAAGACTCTTTATTGAAGTGGAAGTAAAAACAATAGATGAGTTAACCGAAGCAATCGGGCTCGGCGTCAATCGTGTAATGCTGGACAATATGAATCTTGAGCAGATTGACCAGGCGATAAAACTCGTGCGTGACGCCAAAAAGAAGATTCAAATTGAAGTGAGTGGTGGAATTAATCTTGATAATATTGCAAATTATGCAGAACTTGATATTGATTTTATTTCAATAGGCGCATTGACGCACTCAGCACCAGCAATTGACATTGCCCTGAAAATGAAACCGATAGGAGGGAATTAACGCCTTTTTGTTACGTCGGTAACCATTACAACAATCAACTCAATGTTTCCCTCTTCATTCTTTATCGGTCGGGCGTCAATCTCACCAACATATGTTGTTCCATCTTTAGAAACAAATTCAAGTTCATAGGGTTGAACAAATTTTCCTGATAAACGCTGAACAAATTTTCGCATCGCCATTATTTTCCCGGATTTTGTAAGAAAAGGATACATTATGTGGTCCTTGCCTATCATTTCTTCCCGTTTGTATCCGAGCCATTCGCATATCTTTTTGTTAACATCAGTAATGCGACCCTCAGCATCAAGGATTATTAGTCCCTGAGGCGACTGTTCAAATATGCCACGGTATTTTCCCTCACTCTGCTCCAGTGCCTTTTCCATATCAACATGTTGCGTAATATCATGTATCAAAATGGATGCACCACTTGTATTTCCCTGAGAATCAAGAAGACGTGCTATTCGCGCAGTAAACCATAACATTTTCTTCTGCGCCATAACTGGATAATCAATTTGCTGCGTTTGTCCCGTTCTCATACAATATTGTATGGTTTTTTCTATTTCCATGGCGATTGTTCTGGGGAAGAAATTCTTTATGGATTTGCCGACATAGCCTTCAAGAGTTGCAAATATGATACTTTCCTCGCAGGCCAGAGATTTATAGTATTCAATCAGACGCAAATCCTCATCAACAATCAGGATTACATCCTCTATTGAAGACACAATAGAACGTAATTTTTCTTTCTCCTCCTTTAATTTTGCATCTGCCTGTATGTGTTTGGTAATATCCCGTAGAACCGCAATCACACCTTCAATTTCCTCTCCACTACCAACCAATTTCATGCTTACTTCCATACACAGATTCTCCCCGTCTTTGGTATTGAACCTTAATTCCATCAATTCCTTACCAACACCCTTTTTTATAGCAATATCAAATCTTTCCAACAACTTTGGAATTTCTTCTTCTGAAACCACTCCTGCCTTTGCAAAGTGTTTTCCTATCAAATCATCAGGGTCATAACCGAGGATATCCTTTACACTTTTGTTGATATCAACGATTGTGCCGTATTTATTGATAAAAATAATGACATCTCTGCTTCCGTCAAAGATTTTCTTAAGCCTCCTCACAACAATCTCACTCTGGCGGGTTGAATCCCTCAATTCGCTTATGCTAGATTTTAGGTTGTGAATCATTTTATTAAAACTACGGGCAATCGCATTGAGGTCCGGGTCATTGGTTTGCAAAACAAGCTCCGTCGTCAGATCTCCATTTGCGACCCTTGTCAGTGCATCAAGGATCTTCTGATAATCACTACTGCTATTTCCCATATTATATTATATTGAAAAATCTACACAATGTCAACAAAACAAAAAAACGGTTCCGTTATGTCTTGTTTCAAATGCAATGCCATATCCTTTGACAATCCATTATTTTCTGATTTTGCTTGTACTATTATTGACACAAACTCATTTTTCATTAAAATACCAGAAATGAAGGCAGAAGAATTTTTAAATTCTTTAATTAATTATGAGAAAATTCCAGGTTATAAATATGACCTTGAGGCATATAAGAAATTTCTGAAAAGACTTGGCTCACCTCAGGGAAAATTAAAGAATGTAATCTTGATTGCAGGAACAAAAGGTAAAGGCTCAACTGCTACAATGATTAATTCCTGTTTGATTGCCAGTGGTTATAGAGTCGGACTCTTCACTTCTCCCCATCTTCTCAGAATTACCGAAAGAATAAGAATCAATAATCAGGAAATCACTCAGAGAGAAATGGAAAAATATATCCGAAGGATAAAACCATATATCAACCCCGTTAGAGACATTGGCTCTAACGGGGTCAATTTCAAAACCCGTATTGGTGCACGGACTTTTTTTGAAGTTCTTACCACAATTGCATTTATGTATTTTGCCGAAAAGAAAGTTGATTTTGCAGTTTTAGAAGTTGGCCTCGGTGGCAGGCTTGATGCTACAAATGTCTTCAATTCTCATATTCCGGTAATTACCAGAATTGGTTATGACCATATGAACTTGCTGGGAAATAAACTGTCCAAGATTGCCTATGAAAAAGCAGGAATTATTCCAATCCCCAGTAATCCCCCTTTGGAAAAGTGGGAAAAAGATGGATTTTGTATCACCATTCACCAGCGACCTTCTATTAACGGAGCTTTGCAAAAGGTCGCATATGAAAGAAATCATAGAATTATCTTTGCCGATGATTTGCACAAAATAATGATTAAAAAGATAACAACAAAACGAACCGAACTGAACATTAATGGTGCATTGGGTAGATTTGATGTCTCACTACCGCTTATCGGCAGGCATCAGATTGAAAATCTCCAGATTGCGCTAACAGTTTTGTTTAAATTGAAGAAGCAGGGAATCAAAATCAGTATCTCAAGTATTAAAACCGGGATAAGGAATGCAAGACTTCCCGGCAGGTTTGAAATTTTATCAAAGAAACCATTGATTATATATGATGTAGCACACAACGAAGATTCATTTAAGGCGTTGATGGATAATTTAAAACTTCTGCGTGATCATTTAAATAGATTCTATGTCATATTCGGTTGCAATAAAGACAAAGATATAAGCTATGCACTCAAAAAAATCTTTCCCAAAGCAAAAGAAGTTCTGCTCATTAAAGCAAACAATCCCAGGGCAATGGAACCATTTGAAATCTATGAAAAAGCAAAGAATTTCCAAAAAAATATTACTATTGCGAGTTCTATGAAGAATGCACTGGAGTATGTAATAACTAAAAAAGGATACACACCAGCAGTTGTTATTTTTGGTTCTTTTTATCTCTATTCTGATTTGATTAAGACACTAAACTCTATACGGAAAAAATCTGATTAAAAATAAACTACCTCACTACAACAATCTTTGAATTCCTCGTAATGTTCCCAGCCTTTAATTGAACAAAATAAACACCATTGGAAACTGGGTTTCTATTATCATCGGTCAAATCCCAGACAAAAATATCTGAAAGGTTATTTCGGGGTTCAAAAACCTCCAGATTTCTCACCAATCTACCAGCCGCATCGTAAATTTTCAACTCAACAGCTTTTTCTTTTATCGGAAATCTAAAACCATATTGAATCATCAAATGGGTATTGCAGGGATCGGGGAAGACAAAAAAATCACTAAGTTGAGAATTGCGAACAAGATTTTCTTCAATCCCGGTTAGACTAAACCAGTTCAGGAACTGTTGTAGAACATATTTTCTTGAAACATAACCAGACCAGGGCATTTTGTTGACTGCCTCAAGGCCAAAACCAAGATAGATAATTTTGTAGTTAGGCAGAAAATTGTTGAACCAGATCCCTGCACAATTAGTCTGCAATGAATCATAGAATAAGAACTCATTTGCCACGCTATCACCCGCAATCAGGTCTCTTGAATATTGATTCTGGGCTCCACTTGAACCAGTGGTCTGGAATTTTCCAATCCTGCTCCCCAGGGAATCAGCTTGGTCTGCATAGCATCTTATTGCAAAGATAGAATCGTCAAGCAATCGCGCATGAAGATAATTTTGAAAAAACCCTGTTTGAGAAATTTCTTCACCAATGTTCTGTCCTGAAATCAAAAGCCTTCCCCCACTGTTAAGAAAAACAATCAAACTTTCCTGTTCTGCAGGTGTCACATTATTTGTGCGATTTTTTCCAGTGAACCAGACAATAATATTATTCCTGAATTCGCTGATCCGACTGATTGGAAATATTCCCTGCTGAACAGGTTTCCAAACCTTGTATGTTATACTCAAAGAATCAAGCGGTTTTGCATAATACTCTGAATATCTTCCCAGTGAATCGCGATTGATTATCAACAAATCTGCAGATGATGTATAGAAATTCAAATCAGAGAATGAATCAGGCGTCACATATATTGGATTTCTATCTAAATCAGGATATGGAATCTCGGTATAGACATAGACATCATAGATTGAATCAATCAATTGAACAGTGAAATCTCCTGTATTAGAATCCGTTTGAGTGCTGTCAAAAAAGACCCCAATCGTATCATCAACAAATTGGAAAAATATTCTTGCCTCAATCCCTGTGTTCAAGATAGAATCCCTGACTGTGCCACTCACACTTCTGAGCGGTCTCACATAAATGGAATTAAGAACTGTATCATTTGAAAACCGCTGGTCTGCGGAATGGTAGCAAACTCCAGAGAAAATAAAATTGGCGGTATCATTTGCAACCCAGATTTCTGAAAACCAGATTGTATCCTCTTCACCAATAGCAAAATTTACAATTGTGTCAGCATTATAATAGAGGCTACTAATAGAAATACCAACATTTGAAATTGGCTCAAACCCGTAATTCCCCGCAACAACAAATAGTCTTAATGAATCACCCACTAAAAAGAAATTCCTGGGACCACACGCATACAGGTATCTGACACCAGCATCAAAATCTTTGATTGAATCCATCAACCCTTCAAACCCCATAAACACCATATAATTTGAAACCCAGGAATGGTCCTGATACTGATTCCAGGAACGGGTCGGTGGAATACCACCGTCATCATCGTAATCTTGAATCAACATACTGTCGGTAAGGGAATGATGATAAATTGAATAAGTCCCATTCTGGAGGATGCGACCAGAAAAATTATAAGCGTTTGCGTACCAGATGTTCCATGAATTGTTCCAGGTGCCAGTGGGTTGATAATATTTCATATAAGGCAGGTAAGTGTTCAACCAGGATTGTCCGAGTGTTGTATCCGAATCAAATATTGACCGACATAAACCCCATACTGCAGTTCCACCGGACATTGCCCATATCTCATCATTTATATTTACATTTGGATCCTGTTCAATCCAGTTTTTAACTCTGAACCCATAGGCGATAGCAGAATCGCGGTATATTTGATTGGACATTTCTTTCCCATACTGGTATAGCATTCCCGCTGCAAGCGATGTTACTTTCGGATGTAACCGCCGGTAATATGGGTCTGAAATATTAAAAGGCAGTGGATGGTACAGAATATATTTCGCACACGAATCCGAATACCAGAGATATGTTGAGTCATTGGAGATAATCCGATATTTTGTTTCTCCAAATAATGCAAGCCCGCAATTCCAGACTCTGTAATAATCACTATCCGTTCCTTCTTCTGAGTATGCGGGATGATTCATTATATAGATCCATGCACGCCTTACATTCAAAAAATATGTAGTATCACCAGTTATCTCGTAATATCTTGTCCAGACCCACACTGCCTGCTGAGTATTATCAGTCTCCACAACACCCATCTGGTCTTCGCCTTCAATCACACCCCCAAATTCAGGATTTAACGAATCAGCAACCTGCATTGAAGCAACAAACCCCGCAGTCTGAACGAGTTCGTGGATATAACTCCAGGTTTGCCAATCACCTCTCAAAAATCTGATGTCTGCCTGTAAAACCGCCTTCCCTCTTGGCAAGAATTCTGCTTTTTCAAAATCCTTATGTTCCCAATATGGGACTGCCCAGAGTGCTACTGCAAATATTGCACCACTTACCAAAAATTTTTTCATTTCCACTCCTTTTTTTAGTTAGACCGAATTTCAAAAGACGAATTCGTTAAATTATTTTTTTTACAATTTCGACACTGCTCTTCAGAATATAATCTTGAACGTCATTGTCGGTATAATAGCCTGAATTCTTTGTTGTAGTTTGACGGATGATAACTACATCCACCTCATCACTTTCTTCAGTTTCAATCGTTATTCTGTTCAATTCAACAGGCTTAAATTTTTCAAATAATCTGAACTTCTGTCGTGCAATTATGACACAGTAACAATAAGGATATGATCTGCCCTGGACACTATTTATTGAAATCTGAAATTGCAGACCGATAAAATCCTGTGGGGCATCCTTGAACTTAATCAAAATTCTTGTATCATTCGGAAATTGACCATCCTTAGTCCGACCCATTTCAAGATAGGGAATTATCTTTATGTTCGGGTCTTTTGAAAACACGGGATGATTCAGCACACGTTTGATTATGGGCATTTTTACATCAAGATGATTTGGAATCCAGACTGAACGCCTACCACTCAACAATACACCACTGAAAATAATCACCGAGTCAATTATCAAAGCAATTATTGGAAATGGATCTGTGATATAATTCATCAATGCCCTTCCAAAGACGTCCAGAAGTGGCAAGCCAAAAAATATGATAAAGAAAATTACGACAAAGAATATTACGCATCCCATAACACCACCACGAATTTTGCCAAGACGCTGGCAGTGTTTATAAACCTGTTCAATTTTTTCTGGAGTAACCTCTTGCCATTCTAATTTTTGAGCGTGAATTGGTTTTATAGAAAAATTTCTAATCAGATTTAATAACAAACAGAAAATAAAAAATGGCAGACCAACAAGGATATTTCGTGAACTCAACTGTAAAATAAATCCTGTAAAGAAAAGAAGAATTGTAAGGAAATTCCTTAACTTAGGTGAGATCTTACCGAGGATGTAATAGTTATCCATTTCTAACCTCTGTAGGAGCGGTTTCTAACCGCGATTTATCAGGGTTCCCTCCCGCATCGCCGCTGGAAGCAGCACCTACAGGAAATACCTTCCAGAATAACGGACACGCTCCTTTACATATCTTAAATTCTGCGCACTGATGACATTCTCCAGGTGCATAATCAGCATTCTTAAAATAGCACAACATCGGTGAATTCCAGATTTCTCTGAAACTTTTTTTAAGCAAGGAACCAACCGGTTCCCTCCAGGATGAGCAGGGCAGGATATTACCCATCGGGTCAATGCTCAATAACCCTGTTATTGCGGCGCAGGATTTATTACCCAATCCATACGCAATGGGATTAAATTCACACATAGGGACCGGTGAATACCACAAGAATTTGACATTTTCTTTTTCTGCAAGATGTTTCATTTTTAATACATATTCACCTATTTCTAAATAAGATATCCATAAATCCTTTCTATCTTCAGCACTTCCACAGGGAATCATCAGATTCATTGATAACCTTTTCAGCCCGATTGATTTTATCAACATTATCATCTCTTCAAGGTGTTCAACATTATGCCTTGAGACTGTAGTATTTGTATGGACTGGTACATCCTGGGCAAGCAGGTTTCTTATCCCCTGGATTGTCCTTTCAAAAGAACCAGGGATACCAGTTATTCCATTATGTATCTGTGCATTCGGTCCTTCCAAACTTACCTGAACACTATTCAAACCTGCTCTTTTCAAAGACCTAACAATAATTCTATCCAGCAATGTTCCATTCGTTATCAAATTTGTCCATAATCCTGTATTATGTGCATATTGAACAAGCGATACAATATCATCTCTCAATAATGGCTCTCCACCGGTAAAACTTACTGAAGGCACCTTTGCTTCATTGTGTATCTTAAATATAATCTTTTTCAAATCAGACGTGCATAGTTCTGGGTAATCTTTGTGTCCGACATAACAAAATTCACAATTGAGATTGCAACGGTAAGTAATCGCAATCTCTGAAAGCACTGGATAATCATTCAAATCACGTTTGAATTCATAATAAGAAATGGCTTCTCTCTTTTCACCTTCTCTCAGACACCCACTCACAATAGCCCGCAAATCACAGAAAAAGTAATGCAATTCTTTTCTTTTCGTTTCATCATCTCCTATCAATTCAAGAAGTCTGTTGATTGAGTTGCCCTTCAGAAGAAAATCAAGGATTTTCACACCTGATTGATTTAGTTTATACGCCTGATTGGGAATCAAAATTAAAAGATCATCTATCTCCCTCACATAAACATAAGATTTAATTTCTCCAATAAACCCATCCACCCATCCTAAATTTATCTTCTCTTTTCCGTCTGATATTTGGAATTTAGAATTCGGTTGACATTTGGCATTTGGATTTTGGAATTTCCTCCCTCCATTTAGGCGTTTAGGAATTTTGGATTTTAGGAATTTTATCATTTATCTTGCCCCTCCACTCACACAGGCTGAATGGCAAGCGCTGTGGCACGCGCTGTGACAGGCAGAATGGCAGGCCGAGTGGCACGCAGAATGGCAGGCATCATGGCAGGCAGTATGGACATAACACGCACTGTGACATGCATCAGAACGAACAAATGTAGAGTAATCTTTTATGGGTTCTCCATATATGACAAACCCATCTTCCATCTGCTGATAATAATCCCTGCGGTCAAATGGACGGTTTCTCAGATAATAATAATAAGACATATCTTTGTACTCTTCGTCAATCGGTTCTTCCACATCAGGTGAGCCAATCTTCTCGGTATAATACGCCTTTGTTGCCTCCAGGTCACAGTCCCATGCCTTTGCCTGTAGATTTTCAACAATCTGCATTACCAGTGCTTTCAATCCTGCCTCATCCATGACTCCATCACTCTTTACTGCGTCCAGAAATAGCACTTCGTAATATTTCAAACCCGGTGGTCTTTGCAGGACAGATAATTTTATCGGATTATAATTTAGAATTTGCAGAATTCCATCCTTTTGTAATTTTTCTGCGATAATTGTAAATACCTTATTCACAGGGTAATCAAGTAATATTGCTGCCTCAATCAAATCCAGTTTCGCCACCTTGCCAGATTTTCTGAATGTGGCAACCTCAATCTTTGGAGGAATCCAGTCGGTTCTTAGCCATTGTAGACTTTGCACCTCACTGTAAATCCCCTTTATCTTCTGCGCCTTGCGATTAGAATAGAATAGATATGGAACAATAGAAAATATCATATAGATCAACTCGTAAGGAATAAAAATTTTTCTCTTTCGTTCAGGTTTGATTTCAATCCTGCCAAATCTTTCTGCATTGAAATAACTTGTTGGAATATACTGTTGAATCTCAATCTTCTCCATTGTGGACACATTTGCCTTGTGAATTCTAACTGTGAAGTAGTATTCTCCTTTGTATTCCTGCCCAAAATAATCTAACAGATATCTTTCGTTCATAAATTTTTCTGTCCGAAAACCGTATTCATCCGGATTTACCTGTTTGCCTCTGACCTTTATCGGATAATTAACATTGACCGTATAATGTTCCATTGGTTCATCCCACTGGGGCGGTGCCCAGTGGAATACTACAAGTTCACCAAACTCACTCTGGGTAACTGCAAGATTTCCACTCCTGCCTAAATCACCACCAAAATGGATTATGTAAGTAATCTGACCTGGCCCATATCTCTTTCCGTTGCTGAGAACAATATCATATTTGCCACCACCAAGGTCTTTGATGTCTATGGGATATTTATTATTGTATTCATCAAGGGCATAAGAATTGTCATAATCAAAGAATGGCTCAACTGAAAGCCCCATAAGATAAAAAGCACTCATTGAGCCAGAGATTACATTCCACCGAATCTTATAAACAAAATCCGCTCTTCCATCCTGCCACAGGCCAACATCAACCTCAACCCATTTCAGGTCCACAGTAAGGGAAAGAAGATAAAAGAGCAGGATCATTTTATTCGCAGTATTATGGCATTTGCAGTATCATCCTTCGGGTTTGCAATATCACCATCGGCTCGTTTCAATTCTACTTGCGAATGCATTGATCCTGCGAGTCCCGACCTTTGTGTCGGAACGATACTGCAAGCGAAGCGATACTACATCTTTATTTCTCAAGTATTTTGGCATTTCCATTTTTAGGTATTTAGGCATCCTGATTTTTATAACGACAAGTTTTGGACTTTCAGGCATTTGTTTTATTCCAGCATCCCAACCCCAACCAATTAACCATTCTTTTAGGCATTCATTCTTTCGTCGTCTCAATCCTCGCCCTTAGCAAATCTGCCTGTGCAGATATGAAATCAGAATATGCCTGCTTTGCCTGGGACCAGCAGGTTTCATCAGGAAATGAATTTACAATCCCCTGCCAGATTAGTTTATACACCTTTTCAAGGGTTGGCTTCGCATCGCCTTTGCCAGTATATTCAAACTGTGCAACAACCGGAACTGGCTGGAAAACAGGTGTGGGTCCAGCAACAACCTCGGTCTGGGCACCCAAAAATGCCACACCCATCTCTTCAATCACATCAAGATGCATCTTTATTGCTGCCAACACCGAAGCAATAGAATAATCTGCAGTAGAAAATTTCATTGACAGCAGATTATTTTTTATCTCACCAAATGGCAAGTTCATCATACCTCCTTTTTGTTTTCTTATTTTATCGTAGGGCAAACCTTCGGGTCTGCACAAACTAATTATAGCCAGGTCCGAAGAAATTTCAAGGAAAATATTTTAGTAGAACCTTTAGTGTTGCTATATTTGTGTGGTGAAAATTATTATTTGATGTTCCAATTTCTTCTCTGACTCAGTTTTCTACAAGCTAATTTTTTCACCTCTATTACAAAATATTCCTTCACCATCTCCCAACTCACTGATTTTATCATAACTGGCATTATTTCAGACTCTGCATCATTAAAGAAAACCAGACTTTTCTGAATATGGATAAGATTAGAAGCCAAGTTTTTATACTTTTTTTCATAGAAATTCAATATTTCAGTTAATTCGTAGCCAGATTTGCATATAAAATATAAATCAACAAAATCTCTTTTTAGTCCGCGGGTTGCTATCGCATCTATTTTCATCGCTGCAATGTCTCTGATATCAGCAACATTTAATGAATGATATTTCAATGGTTTGAAAAGTAAAGGATATTCATATAAAAAAAGGCTGAATCTTATTTCCCTAAAATCCCCCATAACTGTACCTTTGCTTGCCTGCTCTTCTTTAAATACTCCTAATCGGGATAACTTAGCAGAAAATATTTTGGGTATAAAATTCTTGGGTGTAAAGAAGTCAAAATCCACAGAAATACGATGTCCTAATTGAAGAGCAACAGCCGTTCCTCCAGCCAGATACGCATCTTTTAAGATATTTGTACGTCCTAATATGACCAGATTTTCTTTTGCTCTCTTAGTAAGGGTTTTTTCAAACATCGTACCTTCCCTGGTGGTAGGTTCAAAACAAGAGCCCAATAGTTGGCACTCTTTAATGAAAAGCCACGACAATTAATCAAAACATTGGCTATCTCTGATTTTTTAAAATTCTTTAGCAACCACGCCACAGCTTTCTCATCACCGTATTCCATGATACGTTTGAGGATATAGATGCGATGTTTCTTGAGGTCTATATCTTTTGAATTTACCTCCCAAAAATATCCTTTCAAGAATTTAGGTATTTTTGCCATATTGTTTATTATACCCAATTTTATCAGAAATTCAAGTAAATAATATTATTTGTTCGTTAACAGATAATCAATAAACTTTGAATGAGAGTCCAAAATTTGGCTCGGTGTACCACCAGCGAGAGTCGCGGTAGAATTTTAATCTAAAAGCGAGATCAATCTTTAATTTGGAATCAATATGATGGGATCAAAAATTCTAATACCATTTATGCAGACACGAATACTACCCTGCTAAGTAATGGTGTTCATTTTGTAAAACTGGATACCGAAGAGTCATTGGCTGTAGGAAAAATAGTAATAGTAAAATAGCGCACAAAATCTCCTCAAAAATCCCCCTCTCCCCCTTTGGTAAAGGGGGATTAAGGGGGATTATATCGATACTCCAGTGACGGAGGTGTTTGTCACAAAAATTATCTATTCGGGCTCAGAATCATCAGGCAGGGTATCGTTTTGATCCTTGATTATATATGGTATGCCCCAGGCACAGGAATAGTAAGTTGCTGTGGAATCACCAAATAGTGTCTCCCAGCCAAGGACATCAACTGCACTGTGTCTGACCGCAGGTGTCACAACTACTGAATCATCAGCGATTATCCAGGTTCGCTTAAAAGTTGTAGTATTCTCACGATAAAAGGGCTGACGCCAGTGTCTTTTCAAACCAATTCCTGGTCTGTGTCCTGCACCGTGATGCAAAAATGCCCAGGTTGAATCACCCTGTGCTTCGCAATAAACGGTTACTTCTACGGTATCACTCGGTTTGAATGTTGGCAATTGTTCTTTTGTAAAATAGGTATTGGGATTATCAACTGTGAAGACAAGGTTACCTCCGACCCGCGCCTCTATCTTTGTAATTGTGACTGGATGGTCTGTCCCAACTGTATAAATATCAGCAACAGTCAGACTTGCCAGATGCCAGCCAGCATCATCACGATAGCATTTAATCTTTCTGATGACGCTGTCAGAAATCGCCCGAACCCTGACTGGTCCTGAACCAACTGGAGAATCATTTGCATAAAAGAAACCGTAGCCTGGTGGGGTACCTTCAAAATATGCAGTCATTGTTACAAATGCACTATCTCCAACAACATCAATGTCATAATGTCTGTCAACTGGACGCTCAATAAATCTCACCCACTTCACATAGAACGGGAATGTATCTGCTGCAAGACCTGGGCAACCACTTATGCTCTGCGGTGTACTTGTGCTGTCATCAGCAGACTGGAGTTCACCACCAACAAACCAACATCTATCAAGAAACTCCTGCACCTCTGCCTCATCATCCTTTTTTTCGCAAGCTACGATAAGCATTCCTGCTGCGACCAAGCTAAGGACAACATTCACATATTTCATTTTGCCTCCTTTCTGAAAAATTTGACGCATTTTGTTCTAAAAAAAGTTTAATTAGATTTGTTAGCAATACTAAACAACTCCTTTTGTTTAGATTTTGGCTTTTTCGGATTCAGATATTCGAATTTTGGATTGAATGTATCTTGTATCCTTGACGCAATTCTAATTTTGTGGATAATAGACCCTATGTGGTGGCATGACGAAGAGGATTATACAACTGAAGAAGAGACACAAAAGGGCAGCAGGGATATTCATTTAATCAAGAGACTCCTTCCCTATTTCAGACCTTACCTTAAGAAGATTATCATTGCTACAATGTTACTATTGTTATCCACAGTCCTGGCACTTGCGGGACCGGTTCTTATAAAAAGGGTTCTTGACCATGAAATTCCCAATAAAGATCTTCAAGGTCTTTTGTTCATCGCCATTATTTATTTTGTTATACAGAGTTTAGTTATTCTAATCAGATATTTCCAGCAGATTGAGATTGCAATGATTGGTGAAAGAGCAATCGCAGATTTAAAATTTGATCTATTCAGACATACAATAACACTTCCAGTTCAATTCTTTGACAAAAATCCTGTTGGCAGGTTGATCACCCGAGTTGAGGGTGATGCAGAAACATTAAAAAATCTATTTTCCTCAACTGCGGTTGTCCTTGCCCAGGATTTTATTTTACTTTTAGGAATGTCAGTTATTATGATTGTAGTAAATTATAAATTATATCTTTTGATTCTGATACTTTTGCCCATTTTCCTTTATGCCTTCTGGTGGTTTGGGAAAAATGTCAGGCCAGTATATATTAGTCTGCGCAAAAAGATTGCGGAAATAAATAGTTTTGTAATGGAAACACTCAGGGCTCTGCCGGTGGTCCAGGTCTTTCTCCAGGAAGACAACTTTTTCAGCAGAATTGATAAATTGGGCAGGGATAAATTTGACTTAGAAATGAAATCAATGCTTTACTGGTACCGTGTTTGGTTCCTGGTTGACTTGGGAGAAATAATCGGCATTGTGTTGATCTTAGGCGTTGGCGGTATGTGGGCATTGAAAGGTGCAATCACAATTGGAACACTATTCTTATTCATAAATTACATCACCAGATTCTTTGGTCCTTTGCGGGGTCTATCTGACCAGATCAATCTCATTGAACGCTCTTTTGCCGCTGCCGAAAGAATATTCAATATCCTTTCCATGCCTTCTGAATTTGAAGATAAACTTGAAGTAAAAACTTTTTCAATATTGAATAATGATATAAAATTTAACAATGTACGTTTTTCCTATGAAGATGAAGACTGGGTACTAAAAGACCTGAATTTTGAAATGCGAAAAGGCGAGAAGATCGCCCTTGTTGGAGAAACCGGTGGCGGTAAGACTTCAATCATTTCACTTTTACTAAAATACTACAAGCCCAATCTCGGTGAAATCAGCATTGATGGGATAGACTTGAGTGAAATTGATCGATATTCACTGCGCAAGAGAATTGGCTTTGTTCCACAGGATGTCATTCTCTTCCCCGGCACGGTCTTAGACAATCTCCGCCTTTTTAATAATAACATTCCTGTTGAAAAGGTATTTGAATCAACAAGGAGAATCGGCATTCACGAAAAGATACTAAACCTACCAAAGGGATATGAAACTGATATAGTTGAACAGGGTATAAATCTGTCTTATGGTGAAAGGCAGTTATTGTCCTTTGCTCGCGCACTCGTGTTCAACCCGGAGATAATAATCCTTGATGAAGCAACATCTGCTGTTGACCCGCAGAGCGAAAAAATAGTCCAGGAAGGACTCAAGGAACTTTTGCATAACCGGACTGCGATAATCGTTGCCCATCGCCTGACAACAACAAGACTCGCTGACCGCATTTTGATAATTCATAATGGCAAACTCGTGGAACAGGGAAGCCATAGCGAACTTCTGAAGAAAAAGGGATTTTACTACAACTTCTACAGGCTCCAGTACTTACAACAGAAGGCAGGATAAATGAAGACGATTACCACATTCTGGAAACAAAGACCAGGCAGACTCATATTCTTGGTTCTTTTTACGACTGTCTATACATTTTTGGTTTTGTTGTTTCCTTACATACTGAAGGATATCATCGATGGTATAAAATCAGAATTCAGCATAAGCCAGTTATTGAATACAATCATAATCCTCGGAATCATTGGTCTGCTCCGTTCTACCGCAGGTGTATTTCTTCCATACAGTCGTGGCAGAACAAACGAAATTTTTAACCTCAAAGAAAGGAATAATATCTTCAAATCTATCATCACTAAAGGACATTCTTTATTTAACAAATTTCCTGCGGGCGATATCCTGGAAAGAACGGATTTAGATTTAGGTGAACTTTCCTGGTTTGCCTGCTCTGGAATATTCAGGCCACTTGAAGGAATTCTTACAGTTATCTTTGCAATCTATTTCCTGTGCAGGATTGATTGGAGACTTATGCTGATTGCAGTCCTACCAATGTCCATCATAGTCTTCGGTTACAAATTATTGTCGCCAAAGGTATATAGATATTTTAAGACCTGGCGTGAAATAATCTCACTCATTCATAATTATTTGCAATCAAACTTCTCAGGAATTCGTATTATCAAGGCATACACCCTTGAAAAGCAGAATGAAGAGGAATTCATGAAACTCTTACAGAAAAGGATAGATTCAGCAAGAAAGGTTTTCGGGATTGAATCATTGCTCCAGAACATGTTTGCATCAATAGAAGAAATAGCAATTGTGCTTATTCTTCTCTGCGGTGGAATTTTTGTGATAAAAAATATGATAACGATAGGTGGTCTGATTGCCTTTATGGCCTATATCTTAACCTTACTCCACCCAATGATTGATATTGCCAACTTCTTTGTGATAAAAAAGCGTGCTGAAGTCCAGGTTAAGAGAATTGAAGAGATAAAAGATTACCCACCAGATGTGAAAGATGCTGGAAAAGTTTCAAATTTTGATTTTAATTCTATTATACTGGAAAACTTGAGTTTTTGTTATGGCGAAGATTTGCCACCAGTGTTAGATAACATAAATATGAAGATACACGCAGGGGGGAAAATCGGTATT
>JBDRWH010000005.1:23805-28655 GCA_039802325.1 Caldifarciminota bacterium | reverse complement strand
AGGGATTTTTGATCTGGGGGTTTATGATTATAATGCGACCATTGTATATATGAATTTGAAAGATGTTCAAACCCTCTTTGAAACCGGGAATGCGGTTAGTGCTATAGAATTGAAAGTTGTGGATGTTTACAAGACACCTGAATATTCAAAGATCATTGAAGAACGGATTGGTTATCCATATCGGGTTCAGGACTGGATAGAATCAAATCATTCAGTTTTTGCGGCACTGAAATTAGAAAAAATTGTGACATTCATTGTTTTGACCTTAATAATAATTGTTGCGGGATTCAATATTGTCGGTACCCTGGTTAACATTGTCAAAAAAAAGACAAAAGAGATTGGCATCCTTCGTTCTTACGGTTTTACTACAAAACAAATTATGCGCATATTTATCTATGTGGGCAGTATTATGGGGATTGTCGGGACAGGTTTAGGCATGATTTTTTCTTTCATTGCGTGTCTGCTCCTGAATAGATATCAGTTTGTGAACTTGCCTGGTGATGTGTATTTTATTCAGACGCTCCCTGTGGAAATGTCGGTAAATGATTTTGTCTCCGTAGCAGTGGCAGCAATTCTAATCAGTTTCCTGGCAACAATCTATCCCGCATTTCGGGCGGCAAAGCTGGTCACAGTGGAGGCACTGCGTAATGAATAAGATACTGGCTACAGAAAATCTTGAAAAATCATATTTTCTGAAGAATGAGACAGTAAATGTACTGCGCGGTATTGACCTCAATGTGGAAAAAGGAAAGTTCGTGGTTATCTTTGGACCTTCAGGAAGTGGTAAATCAACCTTATTGAATATCCTTGGTAGCCTTGATCGTCCCACAAAAGGAAGGGTTTTGTTTAATGATGTTGATCTGTTCACCAAGGATGACAGGACTCTTTCCCGTATCAGAAACAGACATATAGGATTTGTATTTCAATTTCACCATTTATTACCGGAATTCACGGCTTTAGAAAATGTATTATTACCCGCACTTCTGGATGGAAAAAACAGACAGGAAATCAGTGAACAAGCACTTGAAATCATGAAAAAATTAGACATTGCAGATAAAAGAGGCAGATTACCTGATGAGTTGTCGGGTGGCGAAAGACAGAGGGTGGCAATTGCACGGGCACTAATAAACAATCCCTTACTGATTCTTGCTGATGAGCCAACAGGCAATCTTGATTATGAAAATACGAATAAACTAATGGATATGTTTGTTCATCTAAAAAATGAGGAAAGGACTATTATTCTTGTTACGCATTCTATGGATATTGCGAAGTTGGGCGATGTTGTGTATAATCTAAGAGAAGGAAGGTTATATGCTATGTGATGATTGCAAGAAAAAGCCAGCCAGTATTTATTATAAGGATGTTTCTGGTGGGCAAATAAAAGAACTCCGTCTGTGTGAGGATTGTGCAAGAAAAAAGGGCTTGTTGAATGATAAGAAATTGTCGCCTGTGGAAGTGCTTCAGAAAATGTTGAAGACTACAAGTCATGATGATGAAAAGATAATTTGCCCGGTTTGTTTTCTCAGTCTTGCAGAATTCAAGAAAATAGGCAGATTTGGTTGCAGCAATTGCCTATCGGTTTTTGAACCATATATCAAAACCCTTATCAAAGAGGTTCAGGAAAGTGAAAAACACATTGGTAGAAAGGCAAAATCTGGGGGCAGACGGGCAATTGAGGTTTTTAAACTGCGCGAGGAATTGAGGCGCGCCCTGGAAAAAGAGGCATATGAGGATGCTGCTCAGATAAGGGATAAACTAAAGACCCTGGGTGTGGAGAATGTTTGATAATATCAAGTGGTTGATTTCACCTGAATTCAGACAGCAGTGTGAAGAGAGCGAGATTATCGTTTCTACGAGATTAAGGGTAGCGAGAAATATTGAAGGAATTCCATTTGAAATAAAAATGAAACAAACAGATGCAGAAAAACTTGTTCAGGTTGTGAAATCAGCAACAGAAATGAATCTCAAGGGTAAATATTTGTTGTTGCAAAAAGTAAAAGGTTTAGAACGTGAATCTCTTTTTGAATCACACCTGATTTCATCAGCGATAGTAAGAAAAGAGCAACCAACAGGGGTCTTTATCAGCGAAAAAGGGAATATCACAATAATGGTTAACGAAGAAGACCATTTGAGAATTCAGGGTTTATCCTGCGGTTTGAATTTAACAAACCTTGCCAGTGAAGTCTATGAGGTTGAGGAGATACTTGGTCAGGAGCTTGGTTATGCATTCAATGAGAACTACGGTTTCATTACTTCATGTCCTACAAATCTTGGAACTGGACTCAGGGCATCCGTGTTATTCCATTTGCCTGGTCTGGTTTATACAAATGAAATTGATAAGATTTTGAAAAGCACACTCAATCTTGGTATGACTGTGCGCGGTTTATATGGTGAAGGGAGTGAGATAAAAGGTAATCTCTTCCAGATTTCTAACCAGCATACCCTGGGATTTAAAGAGGACGAATTGATAGAGAAAATAAACAAGTTTGCCCGGATGCTCATTGATGTTGAAAAGAAGGCGCGTGATGTGATAATGAGCAGGGCAAGAAATGAACTTGAAGACAAGATTTATCGCAGTATGGCAATACTCTGTTCAGCAAGGGTGATTAGTAGTGATGAGGTCTTGAACCTTCTTTCTGCGGTCAGGCTCGGTATTGGATTAGGGATGATTAAAGACATTGATGTAAATGTGCTCAATGAAATAATGCTGGTGACAAGGCCAGGTAATATTCAGTTATTTTACGGTGAAATATTTGAAGAACAGGAAAGGGATGTGAAAAGGGCAGAATATATTCGCAGTAAACTAACGAAAAAGAATAGTAATTAATAAAATGCAACATTTTGGGGGCTGCCCCCAAAATGTTGCAAAGCACAAATTTTGTGCTTACCCCCACAAATTTTTACCATTTTTTGCGAGATATGCTGAAATATCGTATATTATTGCGGGCACATTTCTTGCATTCTATCTGGTCAGAAAGGAGAACATAATGAGAAAGATAATACTAATCTCTATCATGATAGCAAGTACAGCACTTGCGATCAAAAGAAACTTGAATGTTGAGGTAATACCCAAAGAAAAACAGGATGAGGTATTGATAAGAGGCCCCGTTGAAAAAGGCATTTTTGGTGGTGTAGTCGTAAAGTTTAGTGAAATCAACCAGGAATTTGCCTGTCTGATTGGAGGACGGGGTGGTTTCATATTCAATCATGTATTTGCTATTGGTGGTGGTGGATATGGACTGGCGAATCCGATAACTGTGCATACTGTTTATCCTCTGAGGGATTATACTATGGATTATGGCTATGGCGGATTGATTTTGGAACTGGTCTTTGGTTCTCGAAAACTTGTTCATTTTGGTGTTAACACTCTCATTGGAGGCGGAAGTTTATGCTATAGAACCGCTTACTACGAACCCTGGTATGATGATGCTTTTTTTGTTCTTGAGCCATCTGCAGAGCTGACTCTGAATATTACCAAGTGTTTTCGCATGGATATTGGTGGTTCATATCGTTATATCTGCGGAACTGATCTTGATGGAGTGAGCGACAGGGGATTGAGCGGTGCAACAGGCCATATAACATTCAAGTTTGGAAGGTTTTGATATTGCTCGTGTCTGTTTCTTGTTCATAATTTGATCTGCATGTTCTGGTAGATGGCTGGACCTCGATTCTATTCTTACTACTGATGAAGAATTTCATAGATTGTACGGGCAACCTTCCTGCCTATACCAGGGACTTTTTCAATATCCTCTTCACCAGCCTTTCTTATTGCATCCAGACTTCCAAAATATTTCAGCAGAATCATTTTTCTTTTTCTGCCGATTCCTGGTATTTTATCAAGCAACGAAGTAGTAATCTCTTTTGTCCTTATCTTTCTATGATAGGTGATGGCAAATCGGTGTGCCTCATCACGGATTCTTTTTAACAGAACAACGCTTCTGGAAAGGGAAGGTAAAGACACAATTCTGCCATCAGGATAATACAACTGGTCGCTTCTCTTGGCAATGGCAAATACCGGAATAGGCAGGTCAATTCGTTTAATGATTTCCAATGCTGCATTTTGTTGTTGTTTTCCACCATCAATCAAAACAATATCAGGCAGTTGGTTTGAAGATTCTATATCGTGAAGCCTTCTTGAGACGATCTCTTGTATCATTGCAAAGTCGTTTTGACCTTTTACCCTTTTTATTCGGTAATGGCGGTATAACTTCTTGTGTGGTTTCCCGTCATGGAATGCCACTGATGCACCAACGGCAAATTTTTCTTTCAAATTTGATATATCAAATGCTTCTATCCATCTTGGTGGTTTTTGTAACTGAAGAATGTTTTGTAGCTCAATGATTGGTGTGGGTGTTTTCTTTGTCATTACTACCCCTGCAAGTTCGGATTCAGCATTCTTTTCTGCCCATTGAAGAAGATTTTTCAATTCTGGTTTAGAAGGTACTATGAGATTTACTTGAAATCCTTTTTCTCCAAACCATTTCTCTTGAATTTCCCAGTCATGCGGTTCTTTTGCTACAATTATTTCTTCAGGAAGGAATGAGATATGGGTATAAATAAGACGAATAAAAGCGGAGATAATATTTTCATCAATTTCATTTTTGGGAATTTTCAGGTGGTATATCTCTTTTGATACCAATCTATTTTCTCTGATTCTGAAAAGGCAGGCCGTGCAATAGATACCACTTCGGGCAAAACCTATTACATCACGGTTTACACCATCATTCGTGACAATTTGCTGGCGCTGGGTCATTTTTCTTAAGGCAAATAATTCATCCCTCAAAATTTTGGCGGCTTCAAAAATTTCTTTTCTTGCATAATTCCACATTTGCTCTTCAATCGCCCCTGCG